>JBATTD010000027.1:0-6197 GCA_049670345.1 Ignavibacteriaceae bacterium | reverse complement strand
GGGATTTAAAAGACTCGATCTTAGAGAAAAGAAAAAAGAAGAAGAAAATCGGTTGCAAGACTATATTGAAGCAGATTTAGAATTAAAAGAAAAATATGGAAATGTTCTGATGGAAATTGATGAAGTTTATAATGAAATACATTCTGAAGGACGGCTGCGCCTTGTTTTAATTATGATGAACCGTTACAGTACTCTTTACAGATTGGCATTTCTGCTTCTTGATTATCATAACGAATTGACTAAACCCGAAGATGAAAGATTATCATTGTATACCGAAAAACGGAGGAAAGACCTGCTTAAGCAAATTGATAATATGTTTAAAGATTATAATCCTGAACTTGATAAAAAAATATTAAAGAAAATTATTGGAGATGCCCGAACATTTCCTGAAACTCAATCTTTTAGCCAATTTTCAAAATATGAAAATGCAGAAGAATTAAATGAACAAATTGATGAAATCTATGATGATACGGAATTGATGGATATTGAGGAATATAAAGCATTACTTTTTGGCTCAACCGAAGATGTAAATGATTTGGATGATCATGCAATTTTATTCGCTAAGGAATTTTATGAATTAAATGATGAAATTGAAAATAAACGTGATGCACGCAGCGGGAAATTAAATATTCTTCTTGCACAGTTTATGGAAGTTAAAAAATTATTCCTCGATAAAAGCTTTATACCTGATGCAAATCGAACACTTCGATTAACTTACGGTTATATCCGCGGTTATGAACCGGCAGATGCGATTTATTATTCTCCAATTTCAACTCTGAAGGGTGTGATTGAGAAAGGTGAAGAGAAAGGTGATTACAAACTGCTCCCCGTAATAAGAAAATTATATGAGAAGAAAGATTTTGGAAAATTTGAAGATGAAAAGCTTGGTGATGTGCCGGTGGCAATTCTTTACAACACAGATACAAGCGGTGGAAATTCCGGTAGTCCTATTATGGATGCATACGGAAGATTGGTTGGAGTTAATTTCGACCGCCCCATAGAAGCTACTATAAATGACTTTGTATGGAGCGAGGAATACAGCCGGTCAATCGGTGTGGATATTCGCTATATTTTATGGATAACTCAAAAAGTAGGGCATGCTGATTTTCTGCTTGATGAAATGGGAATTAATTTGAATTAATACACAACGAAAATATTCAAATTATTGTTTTGCTTACTGATTGCCTATTACATATTCAAAGTTCATAATATTGGCTGAAGTGAACGCGAAATCTATCAATTCACCGGTAGTTATCATTCGAGAATAAAAGAGAGTATTGGCACCAAACAAAAAGGTTTTCACCTTGTACCCAAGTATTTTTAAATAAGCCGTCATAAAGGCACTTAACTGTCCGTTATAACCATAAATAGCAATATCACTGTTGTTTGGTAATGTTTGAAGAAATTTGATGCTTCTAAACTCAAAGAAAGGGGAGTCAAAATAAGAGACTGTACCTTCAGGATGACCTAATCCACCGAGAGTGCCAGAAATTTTGGCACCATAGAGTTGTGTATTCCCGTAGCATATCAAATAAGCGTCACCGACGGCAAACAGACCGGTGAAATATGAGTTTGTAAAGTTAAAACCTTCATTAATTATTTTTTTAATTCTACCTTGAATGATTTCTTCAATTGGTGCGTTCGGATTATCGAGTGGTGGATTCGGCAAATCTGTCAGATCATTTTTAGTATAAATATGATTTGTAAAACTAGACACGTTCGAATCGTCTCCCACTGCATTCAGCCATTCATCTGCAAAATCATTATGCCAGGATGCCATTCCATAATCTAATGTGTATATATTGCTATATCCTGCTAATCTTAATAAGCATGTAAAATACGCTGAGCTTTGACCGTTCTTACTAACTAATACAATTTTACTATAATTAGAATCCCGAATTTCATTAACATACTGGTAAAGGGAATCAGAGACAACATTTATAGAATTTTTGATATGTCCCGCAACATACTCATCGTTAGCTCTCAGATCTATGATCAAATAATAATCAATATTATCAAATACTTCCTGTGCCTCTATTAGTGCAGGAGCCAGGTTAGAATTTGAAAAATCGCCCTGCTCTTCAAAATAAACTAGCATCTCCGCAGTTTTGTTTAGCTCTCCTGTAAATGGAGGAGGAATTACATCCTCCAGGCATCCATTACTTATTATTAGTGTAATGAATAACAATAATTTTATTTTTCTCTTTATCATTTTCATAATTATTTACTCGACATTAAAATACAGGAACTAATTCTCCCTCGGCTACCCCAATGAACATTCCAATAACGTTGTCACCATAAACATTCCACTCAACAGTACCTCCTCCCTGAACAAATGGATCGCTTATTCCTTGTCCTGATGTTCTTGAATTAAAGTAGTTCTTAAAAGACTTATCAAAAGAAAAAACCTGAATGAACCTGCGGTTATTATAAGCAGGAGACCGAAATTCTTCAGGAAGAGGAGATGTTCTAACATTAATTGTTGAGATCGGACTGATTTCTGTTGGTACAGATACTGAGAAATAATCTTCGGCTTTTATGAATGGTGCAGAACTAATTGCCCAGAGCGCTGCATAAACTTCGTTATGGCGCGATGGGACCACAGCCTGTAAATAATTTTCGTTTGAAGAATAAGTTGTGGATGTAACAATTGGCTTTTCAGGTATTACGGTTTGACTATAAATAAAAGTACCATCCCGATCAGCGAAAAGTTCATAATATTTTCCGGGTTCAACATAAAACTCGTAAAGAGATTTATAAAGTCCGTCTTGATCGTAAATAAGAGGAATAATTCGTACGCTGTCAATCCTTATGTATGCTGTAATATTTTTCAACTCTGCAAGTTTAATATCATATGGTACACCAAGAGGTAGAGTTTTTGTGAATCTTACTCCGGGGAAGTGCTTATCAACTTTCAGCTCAGACTGTACAACTGTAAACTCTTCATGCACTATATTTACATCAACAACCTGTTCGTTCTCGCAAGAAGTAAAAACAATTAGCAGAATTGATAGATAAATTATGTAAAAATTCCTATTCATTTTTAAAAATTAATAATGATTCCAATCGAAGGAATAAACGGAAACAAAGTTATTTCCTTTAAAACCGCAATATTTTCACCATCCTCATTTTCTTCCAGAACAACATATCGTGCAAAAGTATTGCTGCGACTATACACATTATATAAATTTAGATATACTTCAGATTTTGAAGTTGGCCAATTCAGAGAATAGTTAAAATTTAGATCTAACTTATGGTATGCCGGAAACTGACTAGAGTTAATACCGGAATAATTTAATTGTGTTTGGGATTCTCCGCCCAATCCAACAGGATCAAATACAAACTGGCCGGGTGGAAGAGTATACCATTGACCGGTTGCATAAGACCAGGTGGCACTCAAATTTAAGTTGCTGAACATTTTATATGAGAGAGCAAGAGACAGATCATGTCTTCTATCATATCGAGGAAAGAATAATTTCCCATTGTTTAATTCCGGAAATTGTCTGCGGGTCCAGGATAATGCATAACCAATCCATCCGCTTAGCTCCCCCTTTCTTTTATTTAGGAATATTTCAACGCCATATGATTCGCCATTTCCTTTTGTGAATTGATCTTCAATGTTTTCGTCAATTGGATCGAATTGAGGATTATTAACAAATTCATATAAGCCGGACATATCTTTGTAATACCCTTCGATTGAGATCATAAATTCCTGCTCTTTCCAATAACTATCCAATCCAATCACAAACTGGGTGGATTTGCTTGGCTCGACACCTGATGTTGAAGGATACCAGAGATCGGTTGGTAAAGTGATGTCATTTCGCACAATCAGATGTATAAACTGATGAGTTATTGCAAATGCACCTTTAAAGATCAGGTCTGGATTTAACGAGTAAGCTAATGAGACTCTGGGCTCAAATCTGAAAAAGTTCTGGTTGTCGAAATAATAAAACCTGCCGCCGAAATTTGTCCACAATTCAGAGGTTAATTGCGACTCACTCTGAAAATACAAAGCAGCCTCTATTGAAGTTATATCACTGCCGGCATAAGGATCCTTCTCTAAAGCATTTGAATAAACATCGGCATATAAAAGATTGTAACTGTGTAATGCCAGGTCAATACCGGTTTTGAATGTATGATCCTGATGCCATTTTATTTCAGCATTCTGTCTGAAGAAAAAATCCTTAAGATCGGAATCTGAAAAGTAAGTATACGATGTTTTGCTTGTCGGGGTTACTCCTATCTTTGAAGAAAAGTTATAATTAACAAAACTAAGTGTTGAATTCATGAACAAAGACCTGGAATTGACCTGCTGCCAGAGCAAACTTAAATTAATGTTTTTCCACTCTATATCGTAATCGGTACTTGTAACAGAGGCAGGGCTATAGGCATGGTCGCGATTAAAAAGTGCACTTAAAGATATCACGTTGCTCTTGGTACCAAAAAAGCTCAGCTTTGTATTCAGGTCAATAAAATTATATCGTGGCGAATTAGCTGATGTATTGAAATTCTCCTGGAAAAAATCATAATACATTGCTCTTCCGGAAATCATATAAGTTCCGGCATCCTTCAGGGGTCCTTCAAAAAACGCAAATGAATTTATCGTTCCAATTCCTATAACACCTTTTTCCTTTTCTTTGGTGCCCGATCGGAGCTTTATATCCAGTACACCTGAAAGTCTGCCGCCGTACTCAGCAGGGAATGCGCCTTTAATCAATTTCACATCACTTAATGCATTGGTATTAAAAGTGCTCGCAATATTTCCAAGGTGTGCCGGGTTATAAACAACTACACCATCGAGTAATGTAAGAGTCTGATCGGGAGAACCGCCGCGCACGTATAGACCAGTTGAAAGGTCTGAGGCTTTATTAACTCCGGGCAACATTTCCAGAGATTTAAAAAGATCAACTTCTCCGGTGATGGAAGGAAGTTTTGATAATAGCTCCGGTGAAATATCAATTAGACTGGTTACATTTTTCTCAATCTTCTTGCCTTCTATTACAACTTCTTCCAGCTTTATATCTTCTTGCTGCATTTCGATTGAAAGTGTCCGATAAGTGGAATCACCTTCAAAATTTATTTGTTTAATTAGAGTTTTATAACCAATATGCCTAAAAACAAAAATATATGTTCCTTCATCCAATGAAGGAACAGAATAGAAACCGTAGCGGTTTGCTGAAGTACCTGTTAAAGGCGGGGAGTCAAAATCAATTGAATCTTTATAGATGAGAATGTTCGTACCAATTAACTCTTCCCCCGTAACTAAATCCGTTATAAACCCTGATACGTTATAATCATTTCGTTGTGCAATAAAATCCCGTGCGGAAAATAATAGAAAGGTAGTAACCAAAAATATTAGATTTAATAATCTCACAATAAACAGAAAAAAATTATTATTACTCGGTATTAGTTATAAAATAATGTTGTTAGAATCAACATAATAAATTCGTTTTTTTTAGTTGAGATGGAGTAGCTGAAAATTAAATTTTACAAAGTAAAAAAGCCGACTAATAAATTAGCCGGCTTTTTTGAGTGGTTGAGTTGAGAATGAAATCTTAGTGATGCTTAGATTTTTTCAATTTATATGCCATCGAAGAGACAAAATAATTTTGTGCGTCAATGAATGTGATTGATTAACAAATGAGACGTTATCGAACATTTTTTTGGCTTAATTAATTATCTTATTGAGAAGGACTGGGTAAACCTACTAAGAAGATTGGCTTTAAAACAGGAATGTGGAAATTATTACCTGTAGTATTTTCAAAATTGAGGAAATTGGAAAATATTTTTAACTAAAACAGGAGTTCTTCCAATAACCAAACGACATAATTGACCACATTGAAACTAATTTACTATTAGGAAGATTGAGCAATTCAAAATTGTACGATTTTTTATGATTACTTGACAAATAATAGATGAGTAACTATGTTTGTTGCTCATTTTATTGAAAATTCAGCGTTAGCTCAATCTGATAGAATCATGGTCGTCTGATTTCCCAACAAAGTCGGGATGTAGGTTTGGAAGGGACTTAGAGTAAAATAAAATATATTCCGCAGTAGCTCAGTTGGTTAGAGCACCTGACTGTTAATCAGGGTGTCGTAGGTTCGAGTCCTACCTGCGGAGCCAATGACCCCGATTATGTCGGGGTTTTTGCTATATGAAGCTACACCTATAATTTTGTATATGGACCGTTCAAC
>JBATTD010000026.1:0-4084 GCA_049670345.1 Ignavibacteriaceae bacterium | reverse complement strand
CAGCAATGGGAGGTTGGTTTCTCAGTTTTTCAATTGCAAATTACCTTGCAGGAGGAATTGCTTCGCTCACTGGTGCAGAAGAAGGAGCAGCGAATTTTACCTTAGCAGAGGGTCTTGATATCTACATTGGTGTATTTTCAACCTTAGGGATTGTTTTGATTGGATTCGCAATTGTCATCGCACTAATTTCAAAACCACTAAACAAACTGATGCATGGAGTAAAATAAAAATTAAAATCAATTTTCATTTCTCCCTCATTTTTATTACGATAAAGATGGGGGATTTTTTTTATTTTAACCTTTATGATAAAGAATTACTTCTATCTAAACAGGTTTATAATTGAAGCGGGCAATATCCTTTTAGGGAAAAAGGTTTATAATATATTCACGCAGGAAAAAGATAAACTGATAATGGAATTTGGAGAAGACAACGCAGTAAAGTTTTTGGAAATGTATGTCAATCCCGGTCAACCGCACATCAACATCAGAACAAATTATTCCAGGGCAAAGAAAAATACGATAGATGTTTTCCCCGAAGCAACCGGTCAAATAATATCTTCAATAAAAATATCGGTAAATGATAGAATAATTAATATTGATTTAAATAATGACACACTTTTTTTTACTGTAAGAGGCAAGTACACTAATGTTCTTTTTGTTAAAGAAGATAATTCAATTTCATCTTTTAAAAAGATTCATGAAGATTTATTAAAGGATTTAGCATACGAATTACAAGCTCAAAAATATATTGCCTCATTCAATCATCTTGATGTGAATCTAGAATCAGACGATTATTATTTTGATATCAAGAAGAAGTATTCAATAATTGGCAACGAAATAATAAAGGAGACAAAACGAAGGGATAATTCAGATAATAAAAGTAAAAGTTTGATTCTTCAAAATATTATTAAAAAAATAATTGATGAACAACCGACTGTATATATAAATGAAAGCTCAGGAGAATTACATTTGGCTCCTGCATCATTTGATGTGTTTGAGCATACAGATAAAAAATCATTTGATACCTTAATTGAAGCACAAACATTTTTCCTTGCAAAGAAAAGGTTTCTCTCCGAAAAACAGAGACTTCTAAAACTTATTACAAAGCACCTTGAAAGAGAACTGAAAAAGACAGCGAATAAATTAAATAAGCTTAGTACTGTTGTACAAAGAGAGAGCAAAGAGGATGAGTATAATAGATTTGGGAATCTTCTTCTAGTAAATATTAGAAAAATAAAGACGGGTATGGATTTGATAGAAGTCGAAAATATTTATGGTTCAAACGATATTATTAAAATTAAATTAAATCCTAAACTACCGCCGAAAAAAAACATTGATCATTATTTTGATAAATCAAAATCTGAAAAGAAAAGTATTGAAAAATCAAAAGAATTATTAGAGCAAGTAAAAACAAAATTTAAGGAACTCAAGGCAACTGAAGAAATATTAAAATCAATAGAGGATCTCAAAGAACTAAAAGGAATAATGAAGAAAATGAAAATTAAAGATAAGGATGACATCGAGAGCAAGGATGATATAAAATCAAAATTTAAACACTACCTAATTGATAATAAATATAATGTATTTGTTGGGAAGGACAGTAAAAACAACGATCTGCTTACAACACGATTTGCAAAACAAAATGATTTTTGGTTTCATGCTAGAAGTGTTTCGGGTTCGCACGTTGTATTAAGAGTGGAAAATACCAAAGAGGCAATCCCAAAAAATATTTTGAAAAAAGTTGCTGCTTTAGCTGCCTACCATAGCAAAGCAAAAACTGCAGGGACTGTTCCTGTTGCATATACATTCAAAAAATATGTAATCAAAAAGAAAGGTTATCCTATCGGTACTGTCCATCTATTAAAAGAGGATGTACTTCTTGTTAAACCGGAAATACCCAAAGGTTGCGAGTTTGTTATGGATGAGTAACTTTCAATTAATTCTTATGGTGTAGGTAAATTGGGGTTTATCATTCATATAAAATATTAATTTTTCTTGTTTATTAGATTAATTACAACTTTAACTATCATATCTTTTTCTTTTGGATTACTTTCAGCTATTAACAGGCACAGCGCAACAAGTGCATTATCCGGAATTCTTTTCCTGCCATCTTTTGTATAAAGATAATTGTTCATCTGGAGGAACCAAAGAAATAATGCAGCAGCGATTCTCTTATTCCCATCTACAAAAGAATGATTTTTTATTGTGAAGTAGAGTAGATGTGCAGCTTTTTCATCAACACTCGGGTATAATTCTTTCTTACCAAAAGTCTGATAAATTGTACCAATTGTTCCTTTAAAAGATTTATCTTTTTCTTTCCCAAATAATGATGAACCACCAAACTTTTCTTTCATCTTCTTAATTACTTTGTTGGACGACTCATAATCAATTTGGAACCCTTCCCTTTTGTTCGTCGAAGAAATTTTAAGAGTATTACTGTCATAATTATCTAACGTATCCAGTGCATATGTATAATCCTTAACAACTCGAATAATTCCAGCAAATTCATCTTGCTTTAGTTGATGAGATTCTGTGATCTTAGAAAAAATATCAAGAGTCTTTTCTAACTCTTTTATTCTTTCTTTTTGATACTTTAGTCTTTTTTCATTTAAAGCATAACCTTTTATCAAATAATCCTTCAGTATTTTGTTTGCCCAGATACGGAATTGAGTTCCAAGTTTAGATTTAACACGATAGCCTACAGAAATAATAACATCCAGATTATAATGTTCCAATTCTCTTTCTATTTTACGATTTCCTTCGATTTGAACTGTTCGAAATTTTCGAACAGTTGAAGATTTACTCAATTCACCCTCTTTATATATACTCGAAATATGGTAGGAAATGGTACTCTTTACTTTAGTAAATAATCTACATATTTGGTCTTGATTTAACCAAACAGTATCCTCCTCCAGCTTTACATCAATTTGCGTATCACCTTCGGGGGTTTTATAAAGAACTATTTCTCCTTTAGGAGATTCTTTTTGTTTCATAGTTAAGTTTATTTAAAGAAAACATCTGTAAAGGGAAATTAAGAATTTTTTAGAGATGATGCTGTATTCTAGAATGAAAGTTTACTTTTTTCTTTCAAGTTTTTTCGGTTTGTCATCGCCTGAAAAGTCGTAAACGTTCCATAGAATCTGCTGCATCTCCAGTCCATTGTTTCCTTGGAGTGCGTCCAGGATTGTTTGATTCTTTTCTTCCCATTCAAGATTGTAGTGAGACATTCTTTTTTCTAGAACTGTTCCTGTTGCATATACCTTGAAAAAGTATGTAATCAAAAAGAAAGGCTTTCCTATCGGTACTGTCCATCTACTAAAAGAGGATGTACTTCTTGTTAAACCGGAAATACCCAAAGGTTGTGAGTTTGTTGTCGATGTGTGAATAATAATCAGCCCCCCTTTATTAATAAAAAATGAATTAATACCTCCAACTCTCCAGATCAGCACCTTCGGGTGCGGTTTCCAAAATTCTTTTTATTATTCTTGGCATATACATCTGGCTATACCTTAAACGCGAAAGAGCGTTTGGTCTTGTGTGATCACCATTCCAGCAATGCTCTGCACGCGGCTCATAATCAGCTTCGCCGTTGTAATAAGGATCGGTTGTACTTTCTAAAAAGTCTTCCATTAAATAAACCGAATTGTTCAGGTAGTAATTATCCATTTCACCAACGTATAAGTTTATCTTCCCTTTAAGTTTCGGTCCAAGAGTTTTCCAGTCTCTTTCAAGAATATATCGCAGATCATAATTCTCTTTCCAGTACTCTGCTACCGAGTGATCAATCTCTCCTGTCATTTTATTCCAGATCCTTGCGGGATAACCATCCTCACCAACAGGAGAATAAACCGCTTCCCAGATATCCCATTGCTGCCCCGATCTGCCATTTGTTCCAAGCACCAATTCAAGATGGTTGATTTCCTCCATAGTTGCTTTAACTTTTCCAAGATAATTTCTTGTTCCGGGAACAGGTGTTTTTTTCCATCTGCTATTAATATAATAAGCGTTTTTGTTTTTATAAATGTTTACAGAAGTGTATGCTCTAAAATCAATTGGGTCGGGACACGAAGCATAAGATCCATTAT
>JBATTD010000025.1:0-8154 GCA_049670345.1 Ignavibacteriaceae bacterium | reverse complement strand
TGATCATTATCATCCTTTTGACACGACCAGAAACTTAAAGTGGTTAATACCAGTATGGCAATTAACCAGCGGTTTATGTTTTTCATTAGTAACTCCTGTTTACTTTATCTTGATTGTTATTATTATTAATCTTTTTCATTTTTCTAAGAATTATTCCGTAGCAAATGATACCTGCCCAAGATCGAGCTCAGGCTGGGGATTTGCACCAAACATTAAATACAATGCCGGTACACCCATTAGTGTGTACAATGTTGAAGTAACAAGTCCGCCTAAGATTACCAAAGCTGCTGAGTGAACTATCTCGAGACCTGCAACATTACCATATATAGCCATTGGTAGAACGACTACAAAGGTAAGTACTGCAGTAGATAGAATTGAAGTAAACCGCTCGCGGGTTACCTGCTGAACAATCTCCGGTCCAAAAGTTTTTTTGGAATCACTTTCGAAAGTCCGGTAGTTGTGAATTAGTATAATATTGTTTCTGAGTGCAATGCTGAATACGGTTAAAAATCCAAGAATGGATCCGAGCGATAGAACACTGCCTGAACTTAACAGGGAAATAATAATTCCGCCGACAAGTGACATTGGTAATGTAAGAAAGAAAGCAAATGCTAGTTTCCAGCTGCGTAAGGTAACCTGAAGCAGAAGGAAAATAAGGATAGCTGCTGCAATTACCATACTCAGGATACGATCCTGTGCGGCTAACCGCTCAGCGAATTCTCCCAGTAATTCCGCTCTATACTCAAGTGGGAAATCAACTTCACTTAGAACACGATCAATGCCGGTTGTTACACTTGCGTAATCGCCACCGTTAATTTTTGCTCTAACGTCTATGTAGCGAATTACTGATTCGCGTTTAATATTGGTGGCGGCAGAAACTATACGTATATCTGCAACATTTTTTAATGGAACAGAACCCATAAATGGTGTACTGATTAAAAGCTCCTGCAGACTTGTAAGGCTATGACGTGTTTCAGGAATACCCCAAACCATTACATCAAAAACTTTATTCTCTTCAAAAAGGTTACCCACTAAAATTCCGGACACCAGGGATGTTGCTTCACGACGAACATCTCCGGGTTTCAGCCCGAATCGCTTAGCGGCTTCCAGATTGACTTCTATTTCAACAGTTGCTTCTTCATTGGCATAGAGTACACTTGCATCAACAATGCCATCGACATTGTCGAGAAGGTTTTTAATTTCCTTTGCTTTGTCTTTTAATATGCCAGGATTCTCACCGTAAACACGGACTATGATTGATTCATCCGTTCCCGAGAGTTCTTCTCTAACTTTTGATTGAAAGTATGTAAGGACTTCATTTGATAAACCGGGATAACCCTTTGCAACCTCTTCAACTGAAGAAACAGTAGCATCATAATCGGCAGATGGATCAATACTGACCCAAATCTGGCCGGAATTCATATTAGTTATCCTGTCCGATAATATTGCCCTACCAATATTTGCACTAACATCTAGTACACCGGGAATAGAGCGAAGTTCATTACTCACCATGGTGACGACCCTGTTCATTTCAGGATGTGATGTACCTGACGGTCCATCCCACCGGACCAGTAAATCTGTTTCTTTAAATTCAGGAATAACTGAGCCTTGTTTAAGAAACATTGCTGAAATAAAACCGACTACTATAATTACTAATACAGCAGCAAATGCTGTTCTCGGAACACGTGTTACCCACATAAATAAAACATCATAAAATCCCCTTAAAGTTTTTGTGATTGGAGAATCTACGCTTTGAGACGATACATTTTTTAATAATAGTAAACTTAAGGCCGGCGTTACAACAAGTGTTATAATAAATGAAGCTGCAAGTGCCAGGATATAAGCCGTTGCGATTGGCCCGTAGAATGCGCCTGAGAGACCCTCCAGTAATAAAACAGGAATCATAACGAGCACAAGTATAAGCGAGGCATATATAATTGGTCTCCTCATTTCGAGGGAAGCTTCATATATAATGGTAGCAACGTTTTTATCACTACCAGCATCACGATTCTCTTGAATTCGTCTTTTAATGTTTTCTATATCGATTATAGAATCATCAATTATTAATCCGATTGCAATTATCAGTCCTGCTATAATCATCATATTTGCGGTAATTCCCTGAAGATACAGTACAGTAAGAGCTATGATAAATGAAAGTAAAATTGTTGTTAGGCTGATTAATGCAGATCTCCAATTCAGGGTAAAGGCAAAAAGTCCAAGAAGTAAAAGAATACCTCCAATAAGTAATGATGATGTTAAATTAGCTGTAGCCAATTCCAGGAATGTTGCAGGTCTGAATAGATTTGAATTCATTTTCAAACCTGATAAACCCGGCTGAAGATTTTTCAAAGCTGCTTCAACCTCGGCCGTAACATCAACAGTATTTGCCCAGGGGAATTTTTCTACAATCAGCATTAGATTTGGTGATTCATCAACTATAGCGTCACCGATCAAAGGCTGATGATCTTCAACTACATTACTTACATCACCAAGGGAGTATTTAGTCCCATCGACAACAACCTGGGCAAGCTGCTCTGCATTTGAAATAGGCAGTATGTGCCTGATACCGAGTCTTTGATTTGGTGTATCGAAAAATCCACCTGTTCCAGGTGTCGATGCATCTAAAAAGCTCAATGGAGATACCCAGAGAGCATTTCCGGTAGTACGGATAATCTGGCTTACTGTTACTCCCTTTTGTTCAATTTTTTCAGGATCAACCAATACTTGTAATTGGCGTTTTCGTTGTCCCCAAATTGATACATTTGCTACGCCGGGTACGCCCATCAATCGGGGAACGATCGTCCAACGTGCCAGAACCGATATATCAATTAAAGAGAGTTCTTCAGAAGATAAGCCGATCTTTAATACACGGCTTGTTGATGACAGTGGGTTTAGCATCGCGGGGGGAGTGGAAACTCCGGGTAAGGCAAATATCGATACAAGTCGTTCCTGTACCATTTGCCGGGCTTTCATTATGTCTGTACCGGGTTCAAAAATAAGAACTATAGAAGATAACCCCGGAATTGATTCCGAGCGGATTTCCTCTACCCATGATACCCCGTTAAGCATATCAGCTTCCATTGGTGTTGTAACCAATGCTTCAATTTCTGCAGCCGATAAGCCTATTGCTTCTGTTTGAATTTCCACATATGGACGCGAGAATTCAGGTAACACATCCACCGGCATTTTCGTAAGCTGTGTGATACCAAATATTATTAGTAACACAGCAACGGTGGCAACCAGCAGCCGCACCTTCATACTCGCAATAATAATTCTCTTCATGATAATCTGACCTCCGTTAATAAATTAGTTGAGTTATTTAATATTTCATCTTCAGTTAGATATTTGTATTGGTTGTGTTAGTCCATACACATCCTTACTTCGCTCATAAGCGTTCTTCTCAAGCTCTAGTGCTTCTTCACGGATTTTTGCCAGGCCCTCGGTACCTAATTCAATTACATCCACAAGCTCAAGAACCTCCTGAGTTTCCTCACCTTCACCCATCCACCCAACTTTAACATTACCTACACCCTTTGCCCAGTATTTAAGCTGCTTTGCATCCCCCTCTGCTTCACTGCCCTCAGCAATTACCAGAACATCATCGTAGCAGTCCATTGGAACGCAGACTTCCTGACCCATCAGGTGAACCTGACCGCGATCTGTAAATCCTGTGCTTGGAGACCAGCCTTGAGAATAACTTGGAGATCCCAACACCGGTTCACCTTTCATTGATATTCCGGCTATCGAACCTTCAATTCCGTTAAGCCAGCAGGAGTTTAAAACATATTCTCCTTCTTCGTATTCCTCCGGGTATTCACCCATACGCCAGACATTGCCCTCGTTGTCCTGCGCAAAGAATGCGAGCTCTGCCTCAACCAGTTCTCCTGCACTAAAATCCAGGTCCCATGCTACTACACATTGTATATCGCCTATCATCTTGGTAAGGTCGGTAACGTGTATCACCACCCGGTGAGGAATCGGTTTGTCTTCGTCGACCGTGGTACCAGCATAAACATACCGCATACCCGGTATCAGTGTCATCCATTCATTGTCAATATTGGTGGGGTTGTCAAAGTTTTTCGGATCAAAGTCTTCATATTTTTTACCGTCAGTTTCACCATCCTGAGCTTTAATACAACTGCTAAACATGCCAATCGAGATTACCAAGGCACCTACAATAATGAAAGGTACGATTGCAGCTATTTTCCTCTCACCAAAACTCCTCCTTTTTGATTTCATTGTATCTCTTTCTTTAATTATTTGGAAATATATTTTCGAATTCATTTAGATTATTTTAATTTTATTAATTCAAATTTTTCTCTAATCAATAAATTTTTCTAAAACCGCCAGGTATACATAATTTTTATAGGTAATTCATTAGAGATAAATTGCCAGCGTTTTTCATCTGTTCTCCGTATCACGTTGTGATTATAAACGATGAAAATATCTCCGAGCGGATCGAATGTCCATCTCAGCCGGTTATTAGTACCTAATTCTTTGCTTTGCGTATCATACTGTGTAAGACTGCTTATTTGCAGATCCGATGAAATATTGATCTGGAACCTTAACCCGAATAATTCCTCTGTGAAATCCTTCGAAACCAGTACAGGTTCTTCTTCTTCTTCCTCTGGATCAAAATCTTCTGGTAATGCCATCACATTACCAGTATTTCTCTCCGCCGTAAGTTCCAGTGTGAAGAATGCTGAAGGTTTAAACGCTAAACTTGCTTCGATCGTGTTAAGAGTACCATTATAATAATCGCCGAATTCCCAGATTATACCGCCACTGATCATACGCTTCTCAGCCAAACTTCCTCCAACGTAATACCGCAGCCACTCGTAGGATCCTGCAGGTATATCAATATCGGTCGCAATTTCAAAAGTTTCTGGTGGTCTGTCGCCTGCCGGAATAAGACCGCCCTCAACCTGATCACCACTTTCAAAAAGCCAGTCAAGTGGTTTAATAACTCCTTCATAACTTTCCCAGGTGGAATTATTGAGGGTGTTATAGAGAGTAAAGGCTAATTCGTGAGTCATCTGGCGAACCAGTTCCCAGTTTGGACGAGGTTTATACTCACCGCCAAAGTCCCATATATGCACGTTGTTGCGGGGTACAAATCCGAGGGAAGGATCGAAGCCATCCCCAAGGCGAATGGTTGTAAAATTAAAATCAAATAAATCGTTGGGATAATCTACTCTCAATCCTAATGATGATTTATCGCCAGTTAAATCTTCACGGTCATTAAGTAATCCCCATACGCCAATGAGGAAATTCTTTTCATCCATAAAGTTTGAGGTTCTGTAAACAAAATCAACGCCGCCGGACCAGCTGCTTGAGCGGCCAAGCTGATCTCCGAATGTACCGATAACTCCAACCGATGATTCTTCAAGTATATTTTGTCTCACCCTGAAAGATCCCATGGTTGTCTGTGGTACGTGAATCTTTATATCTTCATCAATATCACCAAGCTGAAGACTATCTATTTTACGAGTGTTTACAACTAATGCTCCCAGATTCGTTTCACCCACACGTCCCTGTATTTTAGCACCCACATTTATTGGTACTTCTCTCTGTTCGTCTTCATCCAAACCAACAAGACCAATCCTGCGGCTGTAAAATGGAATGAGGTTATCTTCATCTAATCCCAAACCAAATTCAAAAATATCAGATCCACCCAGGAAGAATGTTCTTTTTTCAGGGAAGAATACCGGGAAACGTGTTAAGTTAATCTGCCGGACATCTACTTCTGTTTCAGCAAAATCAGTATTAATAGTAAGTGCAGATATGAGATTTGGTCCGAGTCTTTGAGTAACATCAAGGCTTGGTTCCAGTTCATACTTTCTTTCCTCCAGTCCCTCTTCACTTACTCTTCCAACGAGAGAAGGACGAACACTTAAACCAAAACCGAAATCAAATTCCGGCAGGTCTGTCATAAGCCCCGCACGAATTGTTTGGAACACTTCAAAATCTCTTTTGGCTCCAGACCAGCGGCTGGTTTCCTGCAAGTGCTGAACTCGCCTTTGTACATTAAATCCCCATTCGGTAAGATCTTTTTCATAACCAAGACTTTTAATTGGTATCCTAATTTCTACATACCAACCTTCTTCATCACGCGAAGTTTTAGCCTCCCAGATTGCATCCCAATCACTATTTACATCCTCGCCCTGTTCGATTACTAAACCATCAAAACGAGCACCATCGGGATTGACTGCAAATACGTAACCGGAACGACCATCGAGATAAGTATCAAGCACTATAAGAATATGATCCTCTGATTCCAGATCAGAATCACGTGCTTTAGAGAACGATACGATTCCATCCGGATCCTCATCGAAACACCTGGCGGCTATAATTATATCACTCGGATTTGTAAATACCTTGATGATCGTCTGTCCGGCTGGTTCACCCCCCTCTTCCGGTTCTATTGTTATAAGATTGGCAATGGAATCCGTGGCTGTTTCCCACTCTGATAAATTAAATATTCCATCAAAAGTAAATTCAGGGGTAAGTTCACTTACTTGAAGACTTGGTTTTTCCCCCATAACCTCTTCTTCTTCTTCCTCTTCTTCCTGCGCAAACACATTGCCTGCCAGTAAAAAAAAGATAAAGATAGACAACAACCAAAAAACAAATCTTTTAAATTGCATTTTTTTACCTCAAGTTTTTTTGAGCACGTAATTTACATTAGCTACTGAGGTTTAAGCATAGCTATTTGTACTAACACAAAAATTTATGTCTGACGCAGACTTAAAGATTTATGTCTAATGCAGTATTAATAGAATGAATTTTATCTATCTCGGAAAAAAATATCAAAATTAAATTGGTCGGTTTGCCAGTTTGAATAATGAATCATAGTATGTATGAACTAATTCATTTAATTAAAAATACTTATGAAAATAATCTCAAGGTAAATGAATTAAGAAATTGGTAACTATTTATAAAACTGAGACATAAAATGAATTAACAAGTTAGATTCATTATTTCTGGGTCAGTACCGATATGCTTAATCTATTACGGTTATATCGGTTAAAACTTTTTGCAGTTTATTTTTTAGATATTTTATAGGCTGGTATTTTTGCGGCTAATTTTTTTTGAGTTTCCTTATTAATTGACCGAGCAATACTTTTTTTTTGTTCTCTGTAAAAATCCAGCAACTCAAATTTATCTTCGTTTCTCTCAATGTATTTTCTCTTCTTTTGCGGGAGTAGTTCATTGAAAAATATAAAGTTGAATAAATCGAGTTCAGTGATATTTGTATTCTTAGCCATGGTAATAATTAAGCACTGTTTTAGTATAGTATATTATCAAAAATCAGTGACTCGGAAAATGTCTTTTAAATTACCTTAAATTCTTTTGCAATTTTTCCTTTTAGTTGCTTCAGAAGATATTCAAGAATATTGTGGTATTTTCGTTGGTATTCTTCTTTTGTGAGTCCGCTTACATGAGGTGATAAATATTTGTACAGGCTTGGATTAATGCCTCCGTTACCAAGATCAGCAGCTAATGTATTTAAAGCTCGCTTAAAGCTTTCATATTCTTCAATTGTTAATTTGCCATTATCAAGATAGGAAGATTTAAGCATATTCTCAGTGAATGAAAGAGCAGAATTTAGAATCTCACTAATCTCAAATTTATCTGAAATATCATTAACAGAATCTGAAAATAAATAATCTGAGAGATTGATATGTTTTAGTTTAAAGATTAGTTCATTTAAAGGAATAGCGGGAAAATATGGTGTTTCTGTTTTTATAAAATGGAGTAATGATTTTAATAGAATTTTTCTTTCGCAAAATAAATATGTTGGTATTTTATGAAATTCATCATCGGTTATAACAATCCAATTTATATTTGAATTGTCTGGCTCAGTTATATGAATTTTGCCAAGATAACTTACTTTTTTATAACCTCCAGTACGGATAAGATAATTAACCGAATCCAGTATTTTCGAAAAAAACGGATCAGACTCACGCAGCATAAGAGAAATATGCTGTTCCATTCGGTTACTGATTATCTTGTTGAGAAAGAAGAGCGATTCGTTTTCTGAGTTAATTGGTGGGTTCCAGTTTCTTATATCATCAACTATACTGAAATGATTATTATAATTGGCATTTTGAAATAATGGCGCGATTGCTTCAATTGCAATCTCCTCAAGGG
>JBATTD010000024.1:0-8592 GCA_049670345.1 Ignavibacteriaceae bacterium | reverse complement strand
CTATGTTTGTTAATGCTTCCTGAAAAATTCTGAATATTGCTGTAGATTTTTCAGAATCTAAAAATAATTCATCAGTAGGAAGAACAAAGGAACATTTTATTCCCGTTACGTCCTGAAATTCCTGTGCCTGCCATTCGATTGCAGGAATCAATCCCAACTCATCGAGAATATAGGGTCTTAATTTAGCGGTAATTCGTTGTACTTTCTCTACGGTATCATCAATCATATTTGAGGCGGAAATAATTTTATCTTTCAATTCCTGCTGGTCGTCTCTTAATTTATTTGATAATAAAGTTATCTGAATTTTTAATACCGTTAATACCTGTCCAAATTCATCATGGATTTCCCTGGCGATTGCAGTTCGTTCTTCTTCTCTTATTGTTTGAAGATGTGAAGCAAGATTTCTTAATCGTGAACCTGTTTTTCTAAGTTTTTCCTCAACACTTTTTCGCTCCGTAATATCTCTCGCAATAGAGAGCACTGTAGGTTTCCCCTCGTAAGTAAATAAATGCGAACTTATTTCGACTGGAATTTTTTTAGAGTCTTTTGCTCTGTGAACGAGTTCATAAATCACATGTGAGTTTATTAGAAGTCTTTCAGTTTGTTTGTTAAAATCATCAATATATTTTGGTGAGATTACAGCCGAAGGACTTAATTTTAGGAATTCATCCTTTGAATAACCAAGCCGTTTGCATGCAACTTCATTAACTTCAATAAAATCTCCATACGATTTCCCTTTTGACAACTGTGTAACAAACACAGCATCGTTTGCATTGTTGAATAGCATACGGTATTTCTGTTCGCTATCGGTAATCTCTAACTCAGCTCTTTTTCTCTCAGTAATATCTTTTATAATGGAAAGAGTATATTTCCCTTCACCTGTTAAATCGAGAAAGGTGTTGGAAAATTCGAACCAGAGTTTTTTTCCATTCCAAAGAGTATTCTCTCTTTCGAAATGAGTTTTTATTTCATGATTAACCACGTCCCGCCTGTAAGTTTCGAGAACTCTTTTTTGTTCCGATTTATTATAAACAACAGAAAACGGCTGATTTAAAAGCTCCTGTTTATTGAGTTCAACATTTTGGCAGTATGCATCGTTAACCATAACAATAATACCGTTATCATCGGTAAGCCGCATTCCATCAACAGAAATTTCCCACAGTTTGCTAAATAGTATTTCTGATTTACCAAGCGTTTCTTGTAACTGATGATCAGTGTTCATGTTATAATCATAATTAAGTTTTAAGCTTTTGTTTTAAAGCCTTTCACCATCCATTTTCTTGCTAATATCAACCCAATTGGGCTAATCATGGCAATTGCCCCATAAATGAGCCACATTGTTTCGGTATTCATCTCAGAAGGTAGTGTATCTACTGGACAGTAGTTCATAAGAAACCACCCCGAATATATTGATGTAATAACTTTTGTTAAAAACCATGGAAACTGTCCAATGCCCATATATATGCCTGTCATATTCTTTGGCGCGATATCAGCGACCCACTGTAAAAACCGTGGTTGCCACATTGCTTCGCCGAGTGTCATGAATATAAGGTATCCCATTAATGTGTAAAAGTTAGGTCCAAATGCAAGTATGAAAGTTGGAGCCGCCATAACAAATGTTCCAATAATCATCATGTTATACGTGTCCTTTTTTGCAGTTAAAGCTGTTACCATTGGTGCAAGTATAAAAATTAAAATCGGGTTAAGGTTTACGAAGAATTCAAAATTGTCGCTTACAAAACCTTCGAAGGCACGACTAGTATATTGTGGAAGTGTTAACCAGTTGTGCGCAAAAAGCGTTTGTACAAATATTAAAATGAAAACGAAATATAAGAAGCGTAAATCCGTTAAGGGAAAGTTTTTAAAATAATAAACAATCTTTTCTTTCCTTGACATATCAGCCATCTCATCTATTTCTTCTTCCTTCTTTTCACCTTCTGTATCTACATTGGCTTGTTTTAAAGCTTTTTCCATCGCTTTTTTGGTAATAATAAAATAAACTGCTCCTATACCAACTACTGTTAGAACCACGTATACCCAAAAAACTCCAGGTATTCCAAAAGCTTTTCTAATCGGAGGAGATATAATTCCCGGGAGAAACCCTCCCAAATTCATCAAAGCATAAAGCATTGCATAACCCATAGCTGAAGTTTTTTCATTCGTTAATTGTTTAACTCCAGCATAGCATGCCGGCTGGTAAATTCCGTATCCAAGAATAATACCAAGCATTCCTAGCATTGCAACAATGTGGGCAGAGTTCCATAATCCCGAAATGCCAAGATCCGGGGAAGTAGTTAATAATATTCTTCCCACCAGCATTAATGAAAGCGAAATTAGCAAAGATTTTCTAAGTCCTATCCAATCGACAGTAGCACCAAGGAAAAGCATAGCTATTGTAATTCCGGCAGTAAGAATGCCAACCATTCTTCCGGCGTCAATATCATCTAATCCGATAAAATCGTTGAAGAAAATTGCTAGTAATCCAACAACTCCAAAGTATGTTAATCCTTCCAGCACGTATGAGATATTAACGCCCAGCAATGCACGGGAAGTATGCGCAAGGTCAACAAATGGCTGTGAAAGATCCATTATTATTTTTTCGAGGAAATTATACTCCTTCACTTCTTTGCCACTGTCACTATTTATAAATATTACTGCCATGAAAGCAATAGGCGGAAGTATTAAAGAAAATAAGAACCATAATACTCCGTTGAATCCTTTTATTATTGCATTTCTTGAAGTGCCGAGAATAAAAAAGATATAAAGCATTATACCGAGACCGATAAATACAATTAGTAGATCATTCATAGGACATACTTAAGATTAGTTTTTAATTATTGAGTTATTTTTAGTTCAGGAATCCGGGAAAATTATGATTCACAAAAAAACTATTTAGAATATTTTATTAATGAAGTTAAAATTAAATAAACTGCTTGAGAATATAAATTTTTAATTGGGATTATTTTTTGAGGTGCGAAGAGTCGGTAGCTTATTCCAATGAGTTTTTGTACAATGGTACAGTAAAAGTAAATTTGCTCCCTTTGTTTAATTTACTCTCAACATTAATTGTTCCGTTACTTTTTCCTACAAAATCTTTGCATAAAATTAATCCAAGTCCCGTTCCCTTTTCGTTTGCCGTCCCATCCATGCGATATTGTTTATCTATGCTGAAAAGTTTTTTCTGGTTATAAGGAGTAATTCCAATACCATTATCTTCAACAGTTACCTTTACCAAATCCCTTTTAACGTTTGCACTAATAGAAACGCTTCCTCTGGGAAGTGTAAATTTAATCCCGTTTGATACAAGATTGCGGAGAACGGTTTCAATCATATACAGATCGGCATATAAAAAAATTGAATTGGAGATATTGCTTGTGAGGGTAATGTATTTACTATTTGCAGTTTCTTTATATAACTCTAATATGCTTTTTGAAATTTCACACAAATCAATTTTACTTTTTTCAAATTCTAACCCACCCGTTTGAATCTGTGTCCATTCAAGTAAGTTTTGCATCAGGTTGTAAACTTTTTTTGCTGAAGCATGTATGTTCTCAATAGATTCTTTAATATCTTCTTTAGAAAGTTTATCAAAAAACTTTGTTGTGTATTCTGATATACCAAGAAGTGCATTGAACGGGCTGCGAAGATCGTGTGAAATAATGGAAAAGAATTTATCTTTTGATTGGTTCAATTCTTCCAATTCCGCTGCATACTTTATCAATTTTGCTTCACCATTTTTCCGTTTAGTAATATCCTGTAATTGTGCAATAAAAAAAGCAAGTTTTTCGTTTCTATCTTGAATGGGAGTTATAATAACAAAACCCCAGAAAGTTTCTCCGGTTTTCCTTAAATATTTTTTTTCAAATTTTCTATACCTAAATGATTTATCCTGAAGTAATTCCTTCATAATTTGTAATGAGTGTTCTATTTCTGAAGGATGTGTTATATCAACCATATGAATATTATTAAACTCTTCAATTCCATATCCTAACATTTCCGCAAATGAATTATTAACCTTAATAAACTCTCCTTTAGGGGTAAGAATTGCTTTTCCAATTCCTGAATTCTCAAAAATCGATCTGAACTTTTCTTCACTTTCTTTCAGGGCTTTTTGAGTTTCAATCTGCTCGGTTATGTCAAGCACAATTCCCTGTATGGCAGGTTTCTGATCAAACTCAACCAACTGAGCATGGAGTTCTAATACTTTAGTACTGCCATCTTTACTTATAGCTTTGAAATGATAGCTTGCGGGAATGGATTGACCGGCAAATCTTTTTCTGAAGTTGCCCCAAACTAATTTCCAGTCATCCGGGTGAACCAAGTTTCCAACTTCCTTTGGAGAGAAGGCAAGAATTTCTTCAACTGTAAAACCTGTAATATGAGCAAATGCAGGATTGACATAGACAATTTTCATATCCTGCAGAATTACAACGCCCTGAAGTGAATTCTCTACAAGTTGTCTGTATTTTTGCTCAGACTTAATTAGCTCTTCATTTTTTAAACGATAAACTTCCTCTTCATTAGAATTAATATGATTACCCTTTTTTGATTTACTGCCACTCATTAAGTAATTATGCCCAATATTTTTTTCATTACTATTAAATTTCTTCTTTTCTCAGAAGTGGTAACCTGTAGTGAAAGAATCCCAAAAAATCTAACGCCAAATTTCCAAAGAAATAATTACAATAAAAATCTCTCAGGAGAAATTTACAATTTGCTAAATTTTATTACTAGTTATAGGAAAAATTATTTATAACACGCCATAATTGGCGTCACTGATTTTTGAAACTTTATTTTTCATCCCCATTAACCCCTGCAAACCTCCGGTATGAATTACAAGAACGTTCATACCATTACTAAAAAAGTGATTCAAAATAAGATTGTAAACTCCAAATAATAGTTTTCCCATATAAATCGGTTCGATGGGAATGGAGGTAATTTTTTGAAATCTTTTTATAAACTCAATTAATTCAGAATTGATTTTAGCATAGCCGCCAAAATGGAAATCAAGGTTGATATCCCAATTATTATATTTTCCCCCGACACTTTTATAAATAAGTTTTTCAACATCGTTTAATAAAAAACTGCCCCCTTTTAAAACAGAAAATCCTAATGCTTTCTTCCTGCCCTTAAGTACTGTTACTAAACCAGCGAGAGTTCCACCCGTTCCGCAGGCACAGCAAACATAGTCGAAATCAATATCAATATTAGAAATAATTTCGCTTGCACCTTTAACTGCAAGTTTGTTTGTACCTCCTTCAGGTACGAAATAAAAATTTCCAAATTTTCCCCTGAGTTGTTTAATGAATTCTGCTGAGTTTTTCTCCCGGTAAGTTTTCCTATTCACATAATGGATTTTCATTCCCTTTGAAGTGGCAAAACTCAAAGTTGAATTTAGTGGCTGCTGTTCTTCTCCGCGAATTATACCAATAGTTTTGAAATCAAACAAGTTACCCGCTGCTGCTGTTGCATAAATATGATTTGAATAAGCACCACCGAAAGTTAGAAGTGTTTCAAATCCTTTCTCTTTTGCTGTAATTAAATTATACTTTAACTTGTGCCACTTATTTCCAGATAGTTCGGGATGATTCAAATCTTCACGTTTTATAAATAATTTAATACCACTATCTTTAATTATTGGATCTTCAATTTTAAGAATTGGTGTATTGTGATTGATGAAATCTGATTCAAGTATGTTTTTATGTGGTATCATTAACTATAACTGCTTGTGAATTTTTAAAAGATAGATTTATTTAAAAACTTTTTGCAGCTTGCAAAATAGCAATCCTTTATTTTAATAATAAGTTTGTAACGGAATATGACCAAAGACGAATTAGAACAACTTAACAAAGATTATGAAAAGGAAAAGGGGAATATCAAAGTCCCTTTTGAAAAGATAGTAAACCAGCTTGAGACTTTTGAAAAGGGTATTCCCTTTCTAAAATTAATAAGACCCTGCATAATAGGTGATGGAATACATGTAATTGATGAAGAAGAAGATTATGAGGATTTAATTTCTCTATTTCAGGAAGCGATTGAAAATGAAAGGATTATTAAATTCATTCCTGCGTCCGGCGCAGCTACACGAATGTTTAAAAAATTAGAGGCAGTGCTTAATAAATTTGATGATGTTAAAAAACATGTTTTGAAAGAGGCGGTTTCCCATAATGATGAGGATAGTTTAGCAATATTAGAATTTGTCGATAATATTGAGCGCTTTGCGTTTTTTCCCGACTTAAAATTTGAAATGAGTGAAGATGGTTATGATTTTGAAGACCTTTTAAGAGAAGGAAATTATACGGAAATTCTCAAGTACACACTTGGATCTGACGGACTTAACTATCTTAATCAGCCCAAGGGAAGTATTAAATTCCATAATTATCCGGATGGTGCACGAACAGCTTTTGAGGAGCATTTGATTGAAGCATTACATTATGCTAAGACGGAGGAAAAGCCTGCGAAAGTTCATTTTACTATTTCACCTGAATATATAGAATTGATAAACTCGGTTGTTAAGCCGGCAATCGAACAGCATAAAAGAGCAGGCAATAATATCCAGGTATCATACTCATTCCAAAAACCTTCTACTGATACAATTGCTGTTACAATTGATAATAAACCATTTAAAGATGCCGAAGGTAATTTGGTCTTTCGCCCTGCTGGTCATGGTGCGCTGCTCGAAAACTTGAATGATCTGAAAGGTGACATAATTCTAATAAAAAATATTGATAACCTTGTTATAGATCATTTACAAGGTTCGTCCTATTTATATAAAAAATTATTAACCGGTTATCTTATCGGATTGCAAAACAAAATATTCACCTATATGCGTGCCCTTGAATCAGAAGATATTTCATTATCTACAATCAGCTCAATAAAACAATTTACAGAATCCGAATTGTTAATTCAATTTGATGGATCCTTTGATAGTTTAACCACAGATTTGCAAATAATAAAAATAAAAGAAAAACTTAATCGTCCAATAAGAGTTTGCGGTATGGTTAAAAATGAAGGGGAATCGGGAGGCGGTCCGTTTTGGGTTGAAGATGAAAATGGTACAGTTTCTCTTCAGATAGTGGAAAAGACACAGATTGATTTGATTAACGAAGAGCAGAAAAAAATTCATGAAGCATCAACACATTTTAATCCTGTTGATATCGTATGCGGAGTTCGTGATTATAAAGGAACTCCTTTCAACCTTCTTAAATACACCGATCCGGGCACAGGATTGATTACACTAAAATCAAAAGACGGCAGAGAGCTTAAAGCACTGGAACTTCCGGGATTGTGGAACGGTAGTATGGCAAAATGGATAACCGTTTTTGTTAAAGTTCCGATGATAACGTTTAATCCTGTTAAAGAGGTAAACGATTTGTTGAAGAAAGAGCACCAGCCGCCCAAAGAAAATTGATATTGGGAATAGTAATTCTTAATTTAATTTTTAAAATAAGAATTTAACCCGAACTATTTATAATATGCCGGATAAGTTAACTGTGCCTTGCTGGGTATTCCGGGTCCATGTTTTCGTTCAGTTCGCCCCTCAGGTTGAGGAGTTGCAGATTTTAAAACACTTTCAATATTATAATTTTTATTTGTATATGGTTCATCAAATATTAAGATAGAATCTTCTTCGAAGAATGGATCATAAGGATCAGGATCAGGAATACTTGTAACAGCAAAATAAATAATTACAGCGGCAATCAAACCAATTCCGCCAAACAAAAATATTTTCTTATTTGAAGATTTTGATTTTACTTGATTCACTGGTTTTATTGTATCAACAGGTTTAGGTTTTGTTTGAACAGGAGTAGGTGGTGGTGTTACTACTTTCTGTGGTTCTTTAACTTCAACTTTGGGCTCTTCAATAATTGTTTTATCTGCGGTTCCCATCACAGCAGCTTTTCCTTCTTTGGAAAGCAGTCTTTTTGTAAAATCATCAACATTCTGTATTCGTTTGGCTCTATCCTTCTCAACCGATGCGAATAAAACATCAACAAGCCATTCAGATATGTGCGGATAAAACTGTCGCGGGTCCCTGATTTCACCTGTAACTATTTCATTCATTATTTCAAAGTCGCTGTCTGTATCAACATTAAACGGTATTCTTCCTGAAAGCATTTCGTAAAGAGTTACGCCAATACTGTAAATATCTGTTCTGTTATCAATATCTTTTACAGCTTTTATTTGTTCGGGCGACATATAATAAATCGTTCCCATCTTAGTTCCGGTTTTTGTAAGCCCTTTATCCTGTAGTATTTTTGCTATTCCAAAATCAAGTATCTTAACAGTATTATCACCAGTTAATAAAATGTTGCTTGGTTTAATATCTCTGTGTATAATTCCTTTTTTATGTGCGAATCCAACCGCCTCTAAAATTTGATTGAGCACCCAAACTGTTTTTTGCTCGGGCAAAGGACCAGTATTTGTAATTAACTGCTTAAGCGTTACACCATCAACAAATTCCATAACCATACAGTAATTATCTTCTTCAAAGAAATAATTATAAAGAGTGACAATGTTCGAATGGATTAAGCTTGCCTGTACTTTTGCTTCGTGTCTGAATCGTTCAGTGAAGTGAGAATCCTTTGTAAG
>JBATTD010000023.1:0-8481 GCA_049670345.1 Ignavibacteriaceae bacterium | reverse complement strand
TCATTCGTAATGAGTAGGTCGCCGGTTCGAATCCGGCAGTTGGCTCTTGCCCATTTAGTTGAAATGATTTCAGTAAAAAGAAATTTAAAGCTGCGTTATTATTTTAGCTAATCATAAGACACGCCGTTAATTCTTTATCATCTCTTTTGTGTATCTCATGCGAGAATCTTTTCTAAATTTTGTTTAGGAATAAAATGCAAAAATGAGAATGTGTATAATCTTGAAACGAATTTCATACAAGCAGTATTAAATATTCGCGTTATTGTAATGTTTTATAACTTGGTATAAATGTTGATCCATTGGCTTAAAAATTAAAAACTATACGGAATAAGTAATGAACTTTTTAGAATTGATCGCAGTTTTTTGGTTAGCAGTATTTTTTGTATCGGCTTCTTACCTTGGCCGCAAATCTTATACAAGAAAAAAAGAACTGCACAACTAAATTAATAATTAATTTTTGTTAGATTAGATTTCCGTAGGGGAAACACTCACCTCATAAAATTTTCCTTCACGCCTTAGACGTCTGTAGGCTCGTAGAAAATATCTCCATTTCGATATCCTGTTGTTTAAATCTCTATAAATATTTATAAATAATTTGAACGGCATTCTTCCAATTATTTCCCATTTTATATCATTATTGATTAGTTTGGCAACTATTTTAATATTTGGTGAATTTTTCCATCCAATCAAATAAAAAATTTTGTGGAGAAAAGAACAAATTTTTCTTGACTTTTGAAGAATTTTTCTATTATTTTTGGGGAGTAGTGGGGAATTGTGGTGAAAATAACCAAAGGATAATAGAAATGTTTAGAGGACAGTTTACATATTCAATAGATAACAAAGGAAGGATTAGCATTCCAGCTAAACTTCGCAGGCAAGTTTCGCCAGAATCAAATGATACTTTTATCATAACCAGAGGTAATGCAACGTGCATAGATATTTATCCTTTGGATGAATGGCAAAAATTTGAAGAGAAACTTCTTAAGCTAAATTCATTCGATCCCGTTGAAGCAAAGTTTATAAGAATGATCTCTCAGTTTGCTACTGATGACACTTTGGATTCTCAATCGAGAATTCTGATTCCACACTCGCTAATTAAATTTGCTCAGATAGAAAAAGATGTATTAATACTTGGTGCACTGCAAAAAATTGAAGTTTGGAATCCGAAACTTTACGAAGAGTATATAAACGAGGTAGGTGAAACTTACGAGCAAATAGCTGCAAAAGTAATGTCGGGATGATAAAAGTTCATCATACACCGGTATTATTAGATGAGAGTCTGGATTACTTAATTACAGATCGAGGGGGGGTTTACTTTGAAGGCACGCTGGGATTCGGTGGACATACGGAAGAAATCTTAAATCGATTAAATGAAAATGCCGTATTAGTTTCCACCGATGTTGATAAGACAGCGTTCGATCATTGCAAAAAAATATTTGTTGATGAAAGCAGAATTCGATTGTACAATTTTAACTTTTCGCTTATTGATGTTATTGCCAGGATCGAATCGATAGAGTTCTTTGACGGCGTGTTTGTTGATTTAGGAGTTTCCTCATTTCAGATCGATAATGCATCTGCAGGATTTACTTACAGTGCTGATGCATTATTAGATATGAGAATGGATAAAAATTTAAAGTTAACAGCTTACGATGTGATAAATGATTTTGATGAAGATAAAATTGCTAAAATTATTTATGAATACGGTGAAGAAAGAAATTCAAGAAAGATTGCAAGACAAATTGTTAATGCACGAAGAATTAAAAAAATTGAATCAACTGGCGAGCTCAAAAAATTGATATCAGAAATTACATCGGAACGCTATCAGGTCAAAACTCTATCAAGAGTGTTTCAGGCATTAAGAATTCACGTAAACAATGAGCTCGAATTTTTGAAACAGTTTCTGAATAATTCGTTGAAAGTTTTAAAGAAGGGCGGAAGACTGGTTTTGATTTCTTATCATTCATTGGAAGATAGGATTGTTAAGGAGTTTTTTAAGTATGAACAACTTAGTTGTGTCTGCCCGAAGGAAGTACCCGTTTGTATTTGTGAAAAAGAACCGCAGTTAAAAATAATTACTAAAAAACCCATACTGCCTTCCGACGCTGAGGTAGAGTTAAACAGAAGAGCAAGAAGTGCCAAACTAAGAATAGCTGAAAGAATATGAAACGAATATGAATAAAATGAACAAACAAAGGAATGATTACCATGCACGTTCCATCTAAACTTAAGAGGAAATTATAAACAGATGAATGAGAGTGCAAAGCCGTTAATCATAAAAATTATCTTCCTGCTTGTAGTCGTTACATCTATGGTGCTGGTTAGTATAGGACTTCGTTTTAAGTATGAAGAGTTAATGCGTGAGAAATCAGAACTTAATAATATGTTAAGAGAAGAAAGAACAAAAAAAGTCAATCTTATTGCAGATTACCAGGCATACAGCTCGGAAGAAAAAATAATTTCAGTAGCCGAAAATAAATTGGGTATGGTTAGAAGAACACAGCCGAAGGTTACAATTACTGTAGATAAAAATCTTATTAAAAAAGCAAACGAAAAATTAAAATCTAAATATGAATAATTCCCGTGCTCTTTTAGTCATCTTATTTGTTTTACTGCTATTTGTAGCGCTCATAGTAAAACTCGTTGAAATACAGATAATAAAAAGCGAAGAGTTAAAATATTTTGCGCAAAGACAGCAAACGCGATTGGAAACAATTAAACCTGAAAGAGGATTAATCTACGACAGGAATAATGTACTGCTTGTATATAACAGGAACGACGTTACTTTCTATTTAGATCTAAGAATGCTTGATGTAAATAGAAAAGATGATTTGGCCGAAAAGTTTTCATCCGTTTTTGGAAAAAGCAAAGCACATTACCTTAAGATGATGGAGCAAAAGGGTAAAACAATTGTTATCGAAAGACAAGTTCCCGTTGAAAAAGCAGCACTTCTGAAAAATATTAATTTAAGCGCACTATTTTCGATTGATGAGCCGACAAGAATATATCAATATGGTTCATTGGCTTCACATCTTTTGGGCTATGTTAATAACGAATTTGATGGAGTGAATGGAGTTGCAAAATACTATGAGGATGAGTTGAATGGAGAGGAAGGATCGCGTTTAGTTGAAAGAGATGCAACTGGCAGAGTAATAACATTTTCGGATGAGGAAACTAAAGCTGCAATTCCTGGTGATAATCTGCTTTTAACAATAGACAGGAATTACCAAACAATACTTGAAGAGGAATTAAAACTCGGACTCCAAAAATATAAGGGGAGATCAGCCACAGGAATTTTAATGGATCCGAATACAGGAGAAATTTTAGCACTCGCCAATGTGAATGATTTTAATCCAAACTTTTATTGGAAATATGATGATTACCAAAGAAAGAACAGAGCAATAACAGATACTTATGAACCCGGTTCAACCTTTAAAGCTTTTACAGTGGCTACATTACTTGAAGAAGATAAGTGTTATGAAGATGAGATTGTAAATGTAGAAAACGGAAAGTACAAATTCAGGAACACTTACATAAGAGACACACATATTAATCAATATCTCACAGTAAAGGGTATTCTTGAAGAATCAAGCAATATTGGAATATCAAAACTTATTCAACGTTTGGATAATGACTCGTACTACAACTACCTGAGAGGGTTCGGTTTTGGTACTTTTACCTCGGTTACTTTACCGGGCGAAGTAAAAGGAACTCTTAAAAAACCGAATCATTGGTCTAAATATACAAAGACCTTCTTGTCCTTTGGATATGAGGTTTCAGTTACACCGCTGCAATTAATAAATGCTTTCTCAGCAATTATCAATGGCGGTATTCTATACGAACCTCATATTCTAAAGCGAAGAACAGATAAAAATGGTAAAGTTTTATTTGAATCATCCCCGATAGTTGTTCGACGTGTTATCTCTGAAGAAACTTCCGCGAGAGTTAGAAATATGCTTAGGGGTGTTGTTAAAAATGGTACCGGTTCGTTAGCCGATTCTAAGTTAATTACTGTTGGAGGAAAAACAGGAACATCACAAAAATTAATAGATGGAAAATATTCTAAAAAAGATTATACTGTTTCATTTATAGGATTTTTCCCTGCTGATAATCCGCAATTGGTTTGCCTCATAATTGTTAATTCACCCAACGAAGAAAAGTATGGTGGAAAAGTGGCTGCTCCTATATTTAAAAATATTACCGAAAGAATTCTTAAAACCAATTTGAAAAAATTTCAGATACCGGAAGAGTATGAAACGAATAAAATTTCTGAAACTAAAATGGTTTCAACAACAAATGAAAAAGAAATTACATCTGATGTGATAAATGTTGTAAAAACCTCAAGCAATAATCCGAACCCTGAAAACCAAAAAATTCTTATGCCCGATCTGCGGGGTCACACGGTTAAAGATGCATTGATAAAGCTGAATTTATTAGGACTGAATTATGATATAAACGGTTCGGGTATTGTTACATCGCAAAGCATCACTCCCGGAATGAAAATAAAACAAAATCAGATCTGTAAAATTAATTGTTCCGAAAATATAATAAGCGGAGCGAATATTTACTGATGACACTAACAGAACTCTTAAATGGTGTATCTGCAATCCAGGTAACCGGACATGTACGTGATGACAAAGTAACTGGAATCGAATACGATTCACGAAAGGTAAAAAGTGATTCGGTGTTTGCAGCCATAAAAGGATTTAATGTTGACGGACATAAATTTATTAATGATGCACTGAACAGCGGAGCAATTGCAATAATTTTAGATAATGAAGGAACTGTACCTGATGAACTTTATAAGCATAGCGCTGCGGCAAAAATTTTGGTAAACGATTCACGGTCTGCACTCGCAGAAGCTTCTGATTTTTATTTCGGTCATCCTTCAACAAAGTTAAACCTGATTGGAATTACAGGAACGAACGGGAAAACCACAACATCATACTTTATAAAAAATATTCTTGAAAGTGCTGACTATAAAACAGGATTGTTAGGAACAATTTCAAACTTTATTGGTGCTAAAAAAAATGATTCAAAATTAACTACACCCGAAGCAAATGATTTGAATGAAATGCTGCGTCAAATGGTAAACGAAGGTTGCGAATATGCTGTGATGGAAGTGTCATCGCATTCTCTGGCATTAAAAAGAGTTCACAATTTGTATTACAGCTCCGCAATTTTCACAAACATTACTGCTGAACATCTCGATTTTCACCATGATTTTGAAAGTTATCTGAAGGCAAAAAAAATATTATTTGATGGTTTAGATATAAATGCATTAGTTGTTTATAACTATGATGATGATAACAACGGAGAAGTTTTAAAGGAGTGTAAAGCAAAAAAGTATAGTTACGGGACATTATCCGGTTCAGATTTTTTAATTAAGCAAATTGAGTACGATCTCAACGGCACTTCATTTATAATTAATTACGAGGCTACGGATTACAAAATCACAACTTCTTTAGTAGGTGAGTTCAATGCATATAATGCAACTGCCGCTTTTGCAATAACCAAATTACATGGTGTTAAAGCAGATCAAATAATTAATGGGATTAAAACTACGCCGCAGGTTCCGGGAAGATTTGAAGTGATCAGCAAAGAAAACAAAAAAGTAGTAATTGATTACGCTCATTCGGCTGATAGTCTTGAAAAAGTTTTAAAAATTGTAAACAAATTAAATCGCGATGGCGTTAAGACAATAACAGTGTTTGGCTGCGGTGGAAATCGTGATAAATTGAAAAGACCGCAGATGGGCAAAATAGCAAGCGAATTCAGCGATGAAGTTATCATCACTTCTGATAATCCTAGGAATGAAGATCCATACAAAATTATTGATGATATAAAATCAGGAATCAAGAAAAATAATTTTAATGTGATTGAGAACAGACAAGAAGCAATAAAGCATGCAATAAACAATAACGATGACAGTTCAATAATTTTAATAGCAGGAAAAGGTCACGAAGATTATCAGGAAATAAAAGGAGTGCGGACTCATTTTTCCGATCGTGAAGTTGTAGAAAATTATATGCACACTTGAAGCGAGCATGAAAAACCTTTTACACAAGGGAATGATTATAATGCGAGTTCCATCTGGCAAAAAACGAACAATTATTGACAGATGAACAGAGTGACTTTAAATATTGAGGATTTTTTTGAGTTACTGACAGCAGAGATTTTTAATCCGGATGAAATTAAGCCGGTAAGGAACGTAACAATTGATTCAAGGAAAGTAAAAAAAGGTTCTTTATTTATTGCAATTAAAGGGAAGAGATTTGATGGACACAGTTTTGTAAGGTCTGCAGTTCAAAACGGTGCATCGGTGCTTTTAATAAATAGAAAAAGGATACGTGAATTTGATGATTTTGATCTCCCTATAGTTACTGTGAAGAATACAACCAAAGCTCTTGGCGAAATAGCAAAGCTCTGGCGCAAAAAATTAAATACAATAATAATTGGTCTAACAGGCAGCAACGGAAAGACTTCAACAAAAGATATACTGGCAAAATTATTAAATGAAAAATTTAAAGTTAATAAAACAGAAAGCAATAATAATAACCATATTGGAGTTCCGCTAACGCTTTTAGCTGCAAACGAAAAACACAATGTGCTTGTTGCAGAGTTAGGTACAAATCACGTTGGTGAAATAGAATACTCAGCTAAAATATTACAGCCCGATATAGCTTTGATTACCAATATCGGAGATTCGCATCTTGAATATTTAAAAAGCAGGAAAGGTGTTTTAAAAGAGAAGATTGCTTTGTTTGATGAAACACAAAACAACAATGGTAAAATTTTTATCAATTGTGATGACCCGTTGTTAAAAAATCTTTACAATAAATTTAACAGCTGTACCACTTACGGATTTAAAAATAATGTTGAAGTAAACGGAAAAATATTAAACTACACCGATGACGGAAGACCTGTAATTGAAATAAGGTATAAAAATAAAAAAATGAAAAACAGCTTACCGTTATATGGTGAACAAAGTGCTAATAATTATCTGGCGGCTGTAACAGTTGCGCTGAATTTGGGTTTGACAAACGAACAGATAAAAAACGGAACAGAAAAAATTAAATGTACTGACGGAAGATTAAATGTAAAGAAACGCAATAATTTTCTTCTAATTGATGACACCTATAATGCAAGTCCGGATTCAACAAAAGCAGCAATAGAACTTGTTGCGCGAATAAAAACTTATGAACGAAAGGTTCTGATATTAGGGGATATGCTTGAACTCGGCAAAGAAAAGATAAAACTTCATTGTGGTCTCTCTTCAATAATAATGAATAGTAGTATCAATGAACTATACACAATTGGAACAGAGATGAAAGCCCTGCATGAAAAATTGATTAACAAAAAATTAATTGCAAAACATTTTAGAACAAGAAAATCATTACAAAAATTTATAAGAAATTATAATCCGCAAAACACTGTTATACTTGTTAAAGGTTCGCGTGGAATGCGAATGGAAGAATTCGCAAATGCAATTTTATCAAAAACGAAAAGCTAATGCTCTACTATCTTTTTAATTACATAAACAAAATATACGAACCACCGGGTTTTGATATCTTCAGGTTCTTAACTTTTCGTTCAGCATTAGCTGCAATTACGAGTTTATTCCTGGCATTGTATGTCGGACCAAAAGTTATAAAGCTTCTCACAAAAAATCAGATTGGTGAAGCGAAGAAGGAAGACGGTCCTAAATTCCATTGGTCTAAAGCTGGAACACCTACAATGGGTGGAGTGATAATCCTCTTGTCGGTTCTCATTCCTGTTTTACTTTGGGCTGATATAAAAAGTATTTATGTGATTCTTATAACTGTTGGTACGCTTTGGTTGGGCAGTTTAGGATTTTTAGATGATTATTTGAAAGTAGTTAAGAAGTATCCAAATGGTTTGATTGCAAGATACAAGTTGTTAGGGCAGGTTATAATTGGATTGGTAGTGGGTACAGCAATTTATTTTTCTCCGGAGTTTGAAGGCATCAATACACTTACTACTGTTCCGTTCCTTAAAAATGTAAATCTCGATCTTTCAATATTGTATATACCTGCGGTTGTTTTTATTGTAACGGCAACATCAAACGCAGTTAATCTAACCGATGGTTTGGATGGATTGGCAATTGGTGTGATGGCAATTGTAATGATAGCTTTGGCAATTTTAAGTTATATAAGCGGTAATGTAATCTTCTCAAACTATCTCAACATTCTTTATCTGCCGGGCTCCGGTGAACTAACAGTATTTATTGCTGCGCTGGTGGGGGCTTCGCTTGGATTCCTCTGGTACAACAGTTATCCCGCACAGGTTTTTATGGGTGATACAGGTTCATTAGCGTTGGGCGGTGCATTCGGAATCCTTGCAGTTCTTATTAAAAAAGAATTGTTTATTCCTTTGCTAGGCGGAGTTTTCTTCATGGAAGCAATTTCGGTAATCATTCAACGGGTTTATTTCAAATACACGAAGAAAAAATATGGTGAGGGC
>JBATTD010000022.1:0-3860 GCA_049670345.1 Ignavibacteriaceae bacterium | reverse complement strand
GCGCCTGGCTCTGTAGGATCAAGAGGACCCGAGCCATTTGCAACAACCGCAAAATCCTTAAAGGTTTCTGGAGCTCCAATTACTCTAAACTGAATTCCATCCATGATTGGTGATTCAGCATCAGCATTTTGATTTGTTTGATTCTCAAGTACTCTAACACCATCTGATCTATCAACATTCCAAACAATATCACCGCCTGGAATAGTATCAAAAGTAACAGTGTAACCTAGCCCGGTTAATGCAGCAGGATCTATAACCAATGGGAAAAGACCTCCATCGCTTTGGCCTCCAGTACGCGCTACATCAAGTGTATCTGCATATTCAGCACCGTAAGTTACACCAGGAGCTTTATCCTGAGGAATTACGGTAAGTACTTGTATCGGGTTTTCAAGGTTGTTTGGTATTGCAGTAGGGCTTGGGTTATAATTATACGAAGTGACTGCAAAGTGATACCTAATACCATTAATTAATGGAGTACCACCTTTAATTCTATCAGTTGTAATCTCAAAAAACCTTTCGATAGCGGTATCATTACCAAATTGAACTGGTACTTTTACCACTGAACCGAGAGTGGGATCGAAGACGAAATCTTCAATTTTACCAACACCGTTTGCAACATCAAAAGTGGTGAGTCGTACACCTTCTCCTACTGATGCTGCTGCTGATGGCAACTGATAAACATTATAACCTTCGAAAACATATCCCTTATCATCAAAAGATTCCGTAGCATTTACTTTTTCCTGATCTTCGCCCCAATTAAGTACTATTTTTCTATCGAGTTCAACAACTTCAACACTTGGACGGGGTGGAGGAATGGGAAGATCGAAGAAGTTATCATAAGCTACCTGGGCAATCTGATCATAAAACTTTAACAGTCCAATTGCAGAAAGACGATCTACGCCGGGAATAGCTCCCGCACAAATTTCTGCAATAACCACTTCCTGTGTATCACCAGGAGCCATATCAAAAGGACCTGCTGCCATACCAATTCTACGGTCACCCGGTCCAATTAACTGTCCGTCAATCCAACCGGTTCCGGTTTGAGCATCACCTGCAAGCGTAAATGTAGTTTCTAATCCTGTATTAGGATCAACAAAGAAATCTCCGGTTAAACCGATTTTTCCCTGCATAAAGTTATAAAATTGATCCGAACCTGCGGAGGATCCCAGGGTCGGATCCGAAACACTAGCATCTCCTCTTGCAAAATAATAAGATGCTGTCATAGGAAGGTTTATTTTACCAGGACCTACAACTTCACCTTTGAATATTGCAAAATCTTCAGCATCATCGACGCCGTTTTTATTTCTATCTTCACCAGCTACACCCGTAAGTAATGGCCCCTGGAAAAAGTCAAATCCAGCAGCCGGCGGTGGTAGCGGGTTATATGTGGGATCATTTGCCAATGCATTGTAAGCATAAGACAAACTTAAAACAGTATCACTGCCTGCAAAGTCATCAGTTGAGTTTCCAACATCAGGATCAGACCACATCGAAACGTACATATCCAGAAATGTTTGTGGACCCGACGATGTGCCACCAACCCAAACATCACTTTTATTAATTAGTATATATTTTCTAAAGAACATATTTCCAAGAGCCCCGGTCTGCGCATAAGCCCAGAAAGTTGCCTGCATCTCCATTCCAAATGGATTAGTTCCATAGAGATCCTGAGTCAATCCTTCTTCGGTATCATTTGCAACATACCATATTGATTGGTCTGCACCGGGAACACCTGGTATATCAACTGCAGGATCGTACGATCCATTTTCGTCAACATCGGTATAAGGTGCGCCAAATTCAGCCGGCCATTCTGTCCAGTCTAACTCATACTGAGCCCTGACATCAGATTCGGATAATCCCTCATCACCTGCTTCTACAGAAACATCAACGTCGGGTCCTCCGGGGAATACAGTAGGGCGTACACGGTAAATTCTAACATGGGGAGCATCTGAGTCTTCAACCGTGCCATTACTTAAAATGGCTCCACCCTGAAGACCTTCGGCGTAAGTTGAACCTCCAACCCTTACCTGTGGATCTCCTTCAATCCTGGCACCCCAAATTAGGCCGGAAATAAATATAGCAGCTTTACCACTGCCTTTCGGGAAAATTAGCCCCGAGTTGGATTCTCCAACATCAATGTCTGAGATACCAGTATTTTTAATAACAGTTGAAATGTTATTAATATTCATGAATGCCCGAATAGGCGCCCCATCGGGTTTATTTAACTTATTCTTCTTATTCCCACCGTCTCCCTCTGCAAAGGCACTGCCAATCATTAAGGCAGTCCCAAAGAGAAAGACCAGTAAGATTTTAATTATTCTTGAATTCATATTATTTAAACTCCTTATTTTTATCCTATTGTAATCTTATTAATACTCTAAACGTATTCCAAGTGCAATCTGGCGAGGGGGCCCAAACATATTTGGTTGGGTTGTGTATGCTGCACCAGTGGTTGCAAATTGCCATTGTTCCAGGTAATCCAGGTTAATAGCGCTATAAAGGTCAGCAAAATCTTGACCCTTATTTTGAACTTCGATCTCACCAAGGTTTGGATCGTTTAAGAACCCGTCATCATCTGGTGATCCTGTTCTTAAGAATACATTATAAATATTTTTTGTGTCTAACAAGTTGATTACCAAGACATAGATATTCAAATTGAGTGCATCAGCTATGTTGAAAGTTTTATCAACTCTTAAATCAAGCTGGAATATTGATGGCGTAACGGATGCGTTTAATGACTCCAAAGGTTGTCTGTCTCTTGCATCGCCCTCTAAATCGGCACCACCCTTACCGTGTGTGTATGGATGTCCGCTACTGAATGTCATTAGTAGTGAAGCTCCCAGCTCCTGGAATACAGGACCGCCATCGCCTTTACCAAAGCGATAATCAAGATTCAGGTTACCTCTAATTGAATTATTATATTCTAAAGGTGCAATATAAAGAGGTTGAAAGATTGTTACACCATCAAGAGGTGCTCCAACAATTCCACGGCTAGAGTTCGGGAACGACCCTGTACCCTTTGCATCCTGGAACGCAATGGTTCCATATGCAAGAAATCTTTCAACTCTACGCATATTAAACGTAAGTTCGATGCCTTTTGTAGTTGCAACGTCTCCGTTTTGTAGTACATTATAATTTCCAAATGGAGACCCTGGGGCAACAACTATTTGCTGAAGCACAATCTGATCTGATATATCTTTATAGAACCCGGTTATATCAATCGAGGCAAATCCACCGATCTCCTGGGCAAAACCAAGCTCATACTGAGTGGTTCTGGTTGGCCTTACATTGAAACCGACCGGTGCCGGAATAAAGAATCCACCATTTATTTGATCACCTATAAAGTTAATTCCCTGATAAACATCTCTTAACCTTGACTGCTGTACGAATTTACCCCACTGGGCATGGAATACAGTCTGATCTGTAATTGGGAATGAGAAACCCAAACGGGGGCTGACAGCAGAATAGGAAGGAGTTTTGACCAATCCGGTTGGATCAACGTCATTTGTTGATTTATTCCAGGTTAATTCGGGTTTTGTAGGATCGACAGGAATCCAGTTATCTATATCGATATAGTCGTAACGTAAACCTGCATTTATAATCAGGTTATTAAATTCAAATCTATCCTGAATATATAAACCTGCGAATACAGGTTCTCTTCCTTGTTCCCATTCAGGTAAGCCATCATTAGTTCTGTTACCCATAACATCATAACCATAATTATTCACACCACGTCTTCTTATAATAGTTTCTGCACCTTCAGGATTTGCAGAGTTTGCATCATTGAAAATAATACTGGCTAGATTATATGCTTTTTCATTTGCTATACTAAAGTTTCTAATATCAAACTGCTGATATTC
>JBATTD010000021.1:0-2161 GCA_049670345.1 Ignavibacteriaceae bacterium | reverse complement strand
GATATAGTCATTAATTCCATCGAATTGATAAGCACTATTGGGATTATCAAATCTATCCGAGACAAGTATTGCGCCGAAGACAGTACCGTGGTTGTTAAAACCACTTTCATCATTTCCATTTCCAGTGAAAGGATAAAACGCTACTAATTCGCCAGATTGATGAATTGAAGTATCACGCACAGATACCTCTAAACTATCTGAAGTCACGCCTCCATACGTATCTTCTACTTCACATGTTAGAAAATAATTCCCGGCTTGAATTGGTGCGGTCCAAATAACGTTCGATCCGCTTCCACTAAATGTGCCAGTTTGCGAGGTCCAAAAATAAGTTAGCTCATTACCATCAGGATCAAATGCATTGCAATATAATTGAGACGAGGTTCCAATATGTATTTTTCTTGGTTGGGCAGTTATTTTATCTATTACCGGTGGGTTATTTATAATTTCAACAACCTCAATTTTAACACTGTCTGTTACCTGATTTCCGTATCCATCTTCTACGCGACACAATATATAATAACTGCCTTCTAAACTTGGAGCAATCCAAACAACATTTTCTCCTGAACCAATAATATATCCAGAAGTGGAACTCCAGTTATAAATCAATGTGTCATTATCTCTATCCACAGCAGTACAGTAAATATTTGTCGAATCTCCTAACAACACAACATCCGGATTTGCAACCAAACTCTTAATACGTGGCGGATAATTTGCAACTGGTAATCCGGATTTATAATCAACTACTATCCCATTAATCAGCATTTTATCCAAATCATAAGTTATTGCGCCTCCGGCTGGTACTATTACTGCAACAATAGCCTCATTGGTGGGAATAGTAAGAGTTGTATTTCCAGTAACTCCAAATTTTACAAAGGTATTACTGACCGCATCATAGATATCATATAATCCGCTACTGGTATAAATGCTTATGTCTTTATTTTCGGTATAAGGATTAAAGTATAAAAAGCTTGGGTAAGATGCAGGATGAAAATAATCAGTTTTTAAAAGGTCCAGTTGAAGGATCTTCTCTACATTGGTAGTATCAATTATTCCACCAAAAATACCTACATGAGATGCCCCGTACAACGCAAGATTGGTCGTTCCCCAGCCTCCGCTTATTGCATCACCTGTAGCGTAGGGACTCTGTCCATACAGGGTTTGCCGGAGCGCTTCGTGGCCAATATATGAATCAGGATCATATTGATGTGACCATTCTTCACTATCCTGATTTTGATCCGGTAAATAATTCGTATATAATAATCGAGCAGCATTTGAGGCATTTAAAACCCATTTCCCTATTGCCCTTGCAAACCTGTCATCGTATCTAACTAATGGAACGAGAGCTCCAGCTTGTTCAAATGTATTCATTAAAAAACCATAATCGTTTGAGCCGTTAACCTCTCCAATTAATCCGTGTACATCATAATTACCCCAATGACCAAGAATTGATCCCCAATTTCGTAAGGAGCCAACATCGAAGCACCAGTTTATTAATTTTTCAACATCATATGTTGTTCCGATTTGCGCATTCATTCGTGCTGAAAGATAGACACCGTAAGCTAATTGAAGCTCATATGAGGGATTAGAATTTAATTCGTTAAGAAATTCCATTGCCCATTCTGCACCAATCCTATATTTATCATTGCCTGTTTCTATGTAAGCATTGTATAAAATCCATGCAAGCGCACCAGCTGCTTCCGGTTCCGGTACTCCGGATGAAAATGGTGTCATTGTCATTAAATTAAATGCGCGATAATTCATATATGGTTTTTGCCAGGGAGTTGAGCTTCCTCCCATCACCTCAATTGCTTCCAACCAACGATCAGCAACCTTTGTAAACTGATATTCAAAATCACCAGTGTTTGGGTATATATCATAAAGTTGATAAAATAATATATTGGGCATCACATCATACCACCAGTCATCCCAGTTACTTCCCGAGGGATGATTAAGATAAATATTTGCACCATTTTGTTTATTAAAATATTCCTCACACATTAACACCCAATTATTTCCGTTTTGGTTAGATTTATCTATCCCAACAAGGCTTGCACTAATAACTGCAGGAAGAACGTTTATTGCTTCAGCCGATAGAGGTGAAGTGGTTCCAACCACGGTGTGCAATCCAAAACTTATATGAGGATAGTTTACTGTATTAGTC
>JBATTD010000020.1:0-4064 GCA_049670345.1 Ignavibacteriaceae bacterium | reverse complement strand
GGATTTCATACAGAATACAGCAGTATGAAATTTGCAGGATTTTTCCTCTCGGAATATGCAAATATGATTATTGCCAGTGCATTGATAGTTACTTTATATCTTGGCGGCTGGCAGATTCCATACATAGATCTTTTGGGATTACCATCTGGTTTGGTGGCTTTGCTGCAGATTGGCGCATTTATTTTTAAACTTGTAGCAATTCTGTTTTTCTTTTTGTGGATAAGATGGAGTTTGCCGAGATTCCGGTACGATCAATTGATGAACCTTGGATGGAAAGTGATGTTTCCGCTTTCATTGATAAATATTATTTGGGTTGCGTTATTAATAATGATCTTCGGATTATAATAATAAGTTAGATTAGGTTAGAATTAAATGGAAAAAAAAGCAGTTAAAAGAAGAGAAAAAGATTTAACATTCTTGGAACGAATATATATTCCTGAAATCCTTAAAGGATTAGCTCTTACGTTTAAGAATATGATTCGGCCCAAGTTTACCTTCGAATATCCCGAAGAAAAATTCATTCCTCCAGGCGTATACAGAGGAAGACCTGTACTTGTAGAAGAAAATAACGGCGATGAACGTTGTGTTGCCTGCGGTTTGTGCTCAAGAGTTTGTCCTGCATTAGCAATTGAAGTTCAGGCAGCTGAGACTGAGCGTGAAAAAGAAAGATACCCCGAAAAGTTTGAAATTAATATGCTAAGATGCATTTTTTGTGGTTTTTGTGAAGAAGTTTGTCCCGAAGAAGCAATTGTTATGAGCAAAGATTACGAGCTTACCTTCTCAAACAGGGAAGAAGCAATTTATGGTAAAGATAAATTATTGGTGCCCGTAAATCAATTACAGGACAGAATCGACTTTCTGCGCGAATATAAGTAGTTGAACCTTTCAGGAAATTTTCGTTAATTGGGTATCCAATGTTCAAAATCTTCACAATATTGATTTCTTTTTTTTGGATTTCACTAATCCCCGCACAATCTATTGGCGATAATTTTAAACTCGCATACCCCGGCTTAGTTCATCAAGGTAAATCCTTCGAAATATCTCTCATCACTTCCAACGAATTTGAAAATGCAGATCAACTTGATCTTTATATCATTCCACAGAGAGGGATAAAATTAGATGAAGTGATTTTGCAATCGGAAAATGAATTTAAAGATATTGAATTTTACAGTGCTTCATCCGATGCTTACCTTTATGATGCTGTAATGTGCACCATCGATTTAACCGGGTTTGCTCCTGGTGAAGGCAGTTCTTTCTTTCAGTTGCTTATGAAATTTAATAGTGAATTTGTTGATTATTCGGAAATTGAATTTTACGGCGAGTTTAGAAGAGATAACAGAATTGTAAATTACATGAACAATTCGAGTGCAGAATTAGCTTCCGATTATCCGAATTATTATAGAGTAAAAATTGATTTTTACAGTGCAACAGATGTCGGTGATAAAGCATTGTTTTTACAGCCACAGTCAGAATTCTCAATATTACCCGAATTGAATATTGAAAACAATATGCTAATTGATTTTTGGATAATGCTCAATCAGAAAGCATCAACGTTTTTAGAGATAAAAAACAAACAAACAGACCTGGTTGAGTATCGTTTGGCAACAAATGAATTTCAAATATTAACCGCCGAATCGGATTTTCATACCGAAAACATTATCCTTCCACATTTTATTCCGAATTATGTTTGGCTTCACCTCTCAATGTTGTTTTCGTTTGATGAATATAAAATAAAGTTTTATTGTAATAGCAAACAATTCTCGGAATTCAAACTTCCTGCTTCTGTAACTGAAAACGAATTAATTATTTCTTTTATTAATTCTGCCGAAGGAAGTTTCTGGCTAGATCAATTGAGAATACTTGATTACAATGAACCGATTGAGGTTGCTTTCAGGAACAGGCATTTTTCCAGTTTTATAAGTGAAAACTCGGAAATTAAATTGCAGTTCACATTTAACGAAACTACGCTTGCAGATTTAATCCAATCGGAATTTGTGCTATTAAATAATGCTTCTCTCGTCTCATCCGATGTTCCAATATTCAGCCGTGCACCAGAATTAAACTTAAGAATTTTGAACAATTTTTATGAACTTACCTGGTCAGGCGGAGATTATTCCTCTGCAGGTAGTTACATTGTTGAGCTGGCAGAAGGTGAAAACGGATTTGTTGAAGTTTACGGTATCGATGCCGAAAACATTAAAGAAAAAAAATACACATTCTTAAGTGAGAAGATAAATGATTCCGAAATAATTTATTTTAGAATTAAGCAGATTAACAAAGACGGATCCATAGTTTATTCATTGCAGCTAAAAGTAGGACAGGGTAAACAGGAAGAATTTATCATGGGGCAAAACTATCCCAATCCATTTAATCCTACCACACAAATTTCAATTGAGGTTTTGCAGGGATCCGATTTTGAAATTGTTGTGTATAATTTGGAGGGAAAGAAAATTTCCGTTTTGCATGAAGGATTTCTCGCTTCGGGTAATTACCAATTTACATTTGATGGAAGCGAATTACCCTCGGGAATTTACCTTTTTAAAGCTTGGTCACCTAATTTCAGTCAGACTAAGAAAATGATTTTAGCCAAATAATTTGATCTACCAGATAAGTTTATTTTTCGGATAAAATTAGTGTCAAATTAATCTCGGCTAACAAAAACAATTCTCAATTACCAAAGCTTAACAATTAAAAGTATTAATATTATTTGAAGTAGTCATCCCATTTATTAAAAATTGAACTAATGATTTGCTTAAAATTATTAAAGTATAATTTTGCTGAAAGCTTCACGTTATGGCAAATTTATTTGTAATTTAAAAAATGTTTTTATAGAATAATTAAATTGGAAATCAAAATTAGATTTTGATTCCGAATCAATTTTTTCATTTATTTTTATACTGTTATGCTCTCCAAAATATTTTCCAGTGCCACATACGGAATTGATGCATATCTTGTTGAAGTAGAAACGAATGTTGAGTCGCATATTCCAGGTTTTACTATAGTAGGGTTACCTGATAATGCTGTTAAAGAGAGCAGGGAAAGAGTAACGGCTGCAATAAAAAACAGCGGATTGAAATTTCCCACAAAGAAAATAACCGTTAATTTAGCACCTGCCGATATAAAAAAAGAAGGTAGTGCTTTTGATCTTCCAATTGCAATCGGACTCCTCTCAGCAACCGAAGTAATTATTGAAAACAATTTAAGCAACACGGTATTTTTAGGTGAGCTCTCTCTTGACGGGAGATTAAGACATGTTAAAGGTGCATTGCCAATTACTGTCGAAGCGAAAAAAAAAGGTATTAAAAGAATAATCCTTCCTGCTGATTCATCAAAAGAAGCTTCAATAGTTGAAGGAATTGATGTTTACGGTATCGAAAATTTATCGGATGTGGTAAAATTTATTAATGGAGAGGAAACAGCCGAACCGATAATTTCGGATAAGCGGGAAATTTTCTCACAAATAAATAGATATCATTTCGATTTCTCTGATGTTAAAGGACAGGAAAATGTGAAACGAGCCTTGGAAGTTGCTGCTGCTGGAGCACATAATATTTTAATGATTGGTCCACCAGGCTCCGGTAAAACAATGCTTGCAAAACGTTTTCCCTCAATCCTTCCGCCCATGACTTTTGAGGAAGCTTTAGAAACAACGAAAATACATTCAATCGCAGGTATTCTTTCCAAGGATACAGCTTTAGTAACCGAGAGACCTTTTCGCAGTCCGCATCATACAATTTCTGATGCTGCGTTAGTTGGAGGCGGTTCATTTCCGCGTCCCGGCGAGGTTTCTTTCGCTCATTACGGAGTTCTTTTTTTAGATGAATTACCCGAATTTAAGAAGAATGTTTTAGAGGTTTTACGGCAGCCGCTGGAAGATTGCAAAGTAACGGTAAGCAGGTCGAAATTATCGCTAGAGTTCCCTGCAAATTTTATGTTAGCTGCTGCTATGAATCCCTGTCCTTGTGGTTATTATACCGATCCGAATAAAGAATGTACCTGTGCCCCGCCTTCAATTCAAAGATATATGGCTAAAATATCAGGACCTTTACTGGATAGAATTGATA
>JBATTD010000019.1:0-20225 GCA_049670345.1 Ignavibacteriaceae bacterium | reverse complement strand
CTATTACCTTGTAGACATTTACAGAAAGAAAGATGCATTTAGCCTGATGCCTGTGCTCGATCCAAATCATCCCTACCTAAATAAGTTTTTAGATTTTTACAGCGATGATATTAAAAAATTCTCACCAGAATTTATTCGGGATAAAATTGAAGATGCCAATTATTATTTCATCTTGCGTAACCTTGTGCCGGTCGGTATTTTTATCTATAAGGTGAGAACATTAAATGAAGCCGAAATACTCTTAGATTATTCAATACCGGACTATAGAGATTTAAAAAATGCAGAGTATTTGTATTATGCTGCATTAGAATTTTTGAAAGAAAAAGGCATTAAGAATTTAATTGCAAAAAGTGAGGTTGACAAACACCGGAATTACTTAAAGAGAGTTGGTTTTAAAGAAGATACTGAGAACAAAAATATTTACAGGAAGAAGTTATAAGTTATGCCAAGAGTTAAAATCGAACTCCCGGAAGAATTCATCTTCAAAACGGAAATTCCAATTCGTATTAATGATATAAATTATGGAGGTCATTTGGGGAATGATGCTGTCCTTTCAATTGCACACGAAGCAAGATTGAGATTTCTTAAACAACACAATTTTACAGAATTGAATGCTGGCGGAGCTGGGATTATAATGGCTGATGCGGCTGTTCAGTATAAAGCTGAAGGATTTTACGGCGATATAATTTTGGTTGAAATTGCAGTGACAGACATCACCGGAGTCGGCTGTGATTTTGTGTATCGTTGCACCAATAAAAATACAGGGATCGTAATTGCAATTGTAAAAACCGGAATTGTGTTTTACGATTATGATAAAAAAAAGGTTGTGTCTGTTCCTGAAAGATTTATATCAGTATTAACGGAGAAATAAATTGGGTTTCTATTCGGATGTAGTTATACCATTCTTTTATGATAAGTCTATGGATAAACCCCACATAAAAGAAGGAAGAAAGAATATACTGAAAAATGTAAGCGGCGAAGTTTTGGAAATTGGTTTCGGGACAGGACTCAATCTTCCACATTATCCATCTACGGTCACCAAATTAACAATCATCGATAAAAATCCCGGAATGAATAAACAGGCACAGGAAAGAATTTCAGCAAGTAAAATTAAAGTTGATAATAAAGTTATTAACGGAGAAAAACTTCCTTTCGAAGATGAATCATTTGATTCGGTTGTAAGCACATTTACTTTGTGCAGCATACAGGATATAGATAAATCATTAAAAGAAATTTACCGTGCATTAAAACCTGAGGGGAAATTTTTCTTTCAAGAACATGGCCTGGCAGATGATCCTAAAATTCGAAAATGGCAGAACAGGATAAACCCTTTACAAAAGGTCTGGGCTGATGGCTGCAATCTTAACAGGGATATAAAATTTCTAATTGAACAAACCGGTTTTAATTTAATCGAATTCAAAAATTATTTTTTGGAAAAGGGTCTGAAGACTCATACTTTTATGTATGAGGGAATTGCTTGTAAATAAAAGGGAATATAGTATTGCTTGAAAACATAATATTCACTGCGAACATTGTTGCACCTGTTTTCCTTATTGTAGTTTTAGGATACGTTTTAAAAAAAATTAAAATCATCAATGAAAATTTTGTTGCGGTAACATCTAAATTTGTATTTAATGTGTCCCTGCCCGTGTTCATTTTTATGAAATTATATAACATCGATCTCAGCGCGGTAGTTGACGTATCACAAATTATTTATATCTATGCGGGAACTCTCATCTCATTTTTTATAGTCTGGGCATTTGCAATTCCGTTTATTAAAGACGGCAAGAACCTGAGTGTTTTTGTTCAGGGTTCGTACAGAAGCAATTATGCTATTGTGGGGCTGGCAATTATATCAAATTTGTTTGGTGATTACGGATTAGGGAAAGCAACATTGATACTGGCTTTTGTTTTACCTCTTTACAATGTGCTGGCAGTTATAATCTTAACTGTTCCAATGAGAAAAATAAAAAAGCAAAACCTAAAAGGAACATTTGGAAAAATTATTCTTAATCCTTTAATTGTCGCAGTTATAATTGCTCTCCCCTTTGCATATTTTAAACTAGAGTTGCCTTCAGCGATTTCAGCTTCCGGAAATTTCCTTTCCGATGTTGCTCTTCCAATGGCTTTAATAGGCATTGGTGGATCGTTAAACATTGAGAATATTAAAAAGGCATCTACTCTTGCATTCACTTCATCAGCGATTAAATTGATTTTACTTCCGCTTGTGTTAACTATTGGTGCCTATTATTCAGGCTTTAGAAATGTTGACCTGGGAATTATGTTTGTACTGTTTGCATGTCCTACAGCAATAGTAAGTTTTATTATGGCCGAAGCGATGGGCTGTAACAGTAAACTTGCCGGGAATATCGTTGTAATAAGTACCATCGGTTCTGTTATTACAATTTCCGCAGCTATTATCCTTTTAAAAAGCGTCGGGCTCATTTAATTTTTTTCCGTTGATTATAGTCTTATCATTTTTGTAAATTATAACCAAATAAAAGGATAGCTTCAATTAGAAAGACAATAAATGGAATCAATTGGAATTTGGTTAAGCCCGCTGCTGTTATTACCTGGTGCTGCAATGTTAATTTTATCTACTTCAATCAGATTAAACCGTCTGCACGATGAAGTACATCACCAAACAGAACAAGAACATTCACCTTCAAAGGAAATAATTGATCATCTTCTTATGAGAGCAAGATATTTTAGGAATGCACTTGTGTTACTATATTCCTCAATAAGTGTTTTTGCTGTTGCCGGAATTATAGGTGGAATAACAAGCGGTTGGGGTGAAGTATCAACAATACTGACAATCGGGTTAACAATAATGGGAATAATCTGTATAACTGCTGCTGCTATTATTCTAATTAAAGAATCAAGCCTGGCGTTAAAGATAATTGAATCACATACAAGGAAGTTAAATGAAAAATAATAATATGATGGGGGCCGGAATAGCCATTGGTGTGGGTATCGGCGTTGCTTTGGGCAGTGCGATAAATAATATGGGTGCGGGTATTGGAATAGGTGTTGCAATCGGTGCGGTAATGGGAATGATATTGTACAAAAAGAATAGAAAAAAGGATGAGGAAAAATAATTATGGAAGGATTAAAAAAGCATTTAGTTAATTCGTTAAAAGGGGGTCAGGCATTTGTAAAGCTTGAAAAAGCTTTAGATAACATTTCTCCGGAAGTAAGACACAAAAAACCAAACGAGCATCTTCATACAATATGGGAAGAGTTAGAACATATGCGGATTGCGCAGAAAGATATTTTGGATTATATGATCGATCCCAATGCACAATCACCTAAATGGCCGGAGGGTTACTGGCCTGAACAAACTGACAGCTTATCAGATGAAAAGTGGAGTGAAACTTATAACAGATTTTTTGAAGACTTTAACAAATTAATCGAATTGGTAAACGACCCTGAGATCGATCTGCTGGCAATTATTCCTCACACAACTGCCCACACATATTTAAGGGAATTTTGCATAATTGTAGAACACAATGCATACCATGTCGGAAAAATAGTTGATATAAGAAAAGCCCTAAACGATTGGTAACTTCTGTAGTACAGAATAGTAGAGGCTGTCTTATTAGTCCGGCTTTGTCAGGCTGAGCCCTGCCTGTCCGGCGGGCAGGTTGTCGAAGATTGACAATTTTATTATAATCACACTTCGATAGACTCAGTGTGACTGTAATAATTACTGCTGAGACAAACTCAATAACACATAATATTTCAGGATAACAAAATGAAAGTAATAGCTGATGTAATGATTGCACCAATTGGTGTTGGTGTTTCCGTTTCAAAATATGTGGCGGAATGCCAAAAAATATTTGAAGATTCTAAATTGAATCCACAAATGCATTCTTATGGAACCAATATCGAGGGTGAGTGGGAGGATGTATTTTTAGCAATAAAAAAATGTCATCAGGTTGTTCATAAAATGGGTGCCCCACGAATTTCTTCCAATCTTCGATTTGGTACACGCATAGACCGCGAACAATCAATGGAAGATAAAATCAAAAGTGTACAAGATAAACTTTCCGGAGAAAATATTGTTTGAAAATCCTCTAATCTCTTCCAGCCAGCACTGGGCACTATGGGCAATTCTTTTTATTGCTGCGGCTTTTGGTCTTTGGGCAGAAAAAACAAAAATAGGCTCCAGGCTTTCGGCTGTTATTGTTACAATTTTAGCAACGTTTTTATTGTCAAATCTCTCAATCATCCCAACTGATGCACCATCGTATGATATTGTTTGGTCGTATCTTGTACCTATAGCCATTCCACTTTTACTTTTCAAAGCCAATCTTCGAAGAATTATAAAAGAAGCCGGGCCAACTTTACTTGCCTTTACTTTTGGTTCCATCGGAACAGTATTGGGAACTGTGATTGCATTTAACATTGTTCCACTTGGTATTGAAGGATGGAAACTTGCAGGGATTTTCTGCTCAACTTACATAGGCGGCTCGATGAACTTCGTTGCTTCAGCAGAAGCGCTGCAAATGAAATCGGGTGAATTGCTCACTGCAGGAGTTGCAGCGGATAATCTTATGATGACAGTTTATTTTATAATTCTTTTTGCTATCCCAACTATTGGATTTTTTGTAAAAAGATTTCCTACTCACCATGAGGATAATAAAGATGAGATTAATAGCGGGATAGAGGAAACTGAGAAGGAAGAAAAAATTGAAATACTCGATATGGCAAAGTCACTTGCAATTACAATTTCAATTTGTGCCGTAGGTTTTGCTTTATCAGAACTGATTGCAATAAAAGGGACAGCCATTTTAATTATCACTGCAATCATTATTGTGATTGCAACAATGTTCCCAAAACAGCTTGATTCAATTAAAGGTGCAGATAAGATCGGCACTTTACTTATGCAGGTATTCTTTGCTGCAATTGGCGCAAGTGCAAATGTTATTGTTGTTCTTAAATTTGGTCCGATACTATTCCTCTTCGCAGCCGTAATTTTAACTGTTCATTTATCTTTTCTTTTACTTGCAGGTAAACTGTTCAAGCTTGATCTTGCAGAAATTGTTATTGCATCGAATGCAAATATGGGCGGGCCAACTACTGCTGCTGCAATGGCTGTTGCAAGAAAATGGAAAGAACTTGTAATTCCGGCTATTCTTTGCGGTACACTTGGTTATGCTGTTGCAACTTTTATTGGAGTAGCTGTTGGATATTGGCTTCGCTAAACTGAAGCGCTCAAAATTTATTTTTATTAAATTACGAGTAAATTTTTCAAACAAACTATCCTGGAACAATGACAAGAAAAAAAGAACCAATCGAAGTTTTATTAAGACCGATAAATGATTTCCTTCATAAAGAAGCCAGCGGAGGAATTCTATTAATAATCTTTACAGTAGTAGCTTTAGTTTGGGCTAACAGCCCATGGTCTGATTCTTACCACGATCTCTGGGATACATATATTTCTTTCAATGCCGGTGATTTAGTCCTGAAACTTTCACTTCATCACTGGATAAACGATGGACTGATGGTAATTTTCTTTTTTGTTGTGGGGCTTGAGATAAAACGCGAACTGCTTGTCGGTGAACTTTCTTCATTTAAAAAAGCATCTCTTCCGGTTGCCGGAGCTATAGGCGGAATGGTTCTTCCTGCCTTGTTCTATGTATTCTTTAATTCCGGAACTGAAGCTGTTAACGGTTGGGGAGTTCCAATGGCAACAGATATTGCGTTTGTAATCGGGATACTTGCAATTCTCGGCTCACGCGTGCCGCTTGGATTAAAAGTGTTCGTTGTTTCTCTTGCAATAGCTGATGATATCGGGGCGGTATTGGTAATTGCAATCTTTTACACTTCACATATTTCTATGAGTTCATTATTAACCGCGGCGGTGATCTTAGTGCTGCTCGGTATTATAAATAAGCTTGGAGTTAAAAGTCTTATTATTTACTCAATTCTTGGTTTTTTGTTATGGCTGTCAGTTCTACAATCGGGAATTCATGCAACCATAGCGGGCGTTCTTTTAGCATTCATTATTCCTGCCAAAGCAAGAATTAATACTAAAAGATTTTCTGAGAAAACGAAAGATTTATTGGATAAGTTCGACAGTGTAGGTGAACATGGCGAAAATGTTTTAACCAACGAAAGCCGGCAAACCGATGTAATGGCAATAGAAGCAAACTGTGAAAAGATATTAACTCCTTTGCAGCGATTTGAATACGGTCTGCATCCATGGAGCTCATTTTTAATTATGCCATTATTCGCTCTGGCAAATGCAGGTGTAACTTTAAAAGGAATGGATCTGGGTGCCGCACTTGCAAGTTCCGTAAGTATTGGCATAATTGCCGGATTATTTCTTGGTAAGCAGTTTGGAATTTTTGCTTTCGCCTGGCTGGCAGTTAAAATTAAACTTGCATCATTACCAGTAGGTGTAAGCTGGAGAAAAATTTACGGTGCGGGAATTTTAGCTGGAATAGGCTTTACTATGTCGCTCTTTATTGCCGGACTTGCATTTACCGATGATTCAATACTCAATCTTTCGAAAATAGGAATCTTAACCGCATCGCTAATTGCCGGTGTAGTTGGTTATCTGTTTCTTAAAGCAGCATTAAGTAAAACAAACGAATAACAGAGTTTGTTGCAGAACTAATAATTGTCATGCTGAACTAGCCTGCTGAACATTCGGCAAGCAGGTATATTTCAGCATCTAAAATCAATTAGGTTTGTGTAAGTTGTCTCAACAGTAATTTATTCTGTCACACTGAGCCTGTCGAAGTGTGATTATAATATAATTGTCAGTCTTCGACAATCCACCTGTCGGACAGGCAGGGCTCAGACTGACAAATTTGGATCAATGAGACACCCCCGATATTTTTTGGGTTGTAAATCAGGCTCTGAGGGTAAATAATCAACAAAAGGATTTTTCTAACAAGAGATTAAACGAATTATTAGAGTTAGCATAAATTTAAATAATGGATTTTTATTTGTTGATAAAGAAAGGGAACAGCAATGTACAAAGTAGTTTTACTCCGCCACGGAGAAAGTACCTGGAATAAAGAAAACAGGTTTACCGGCTGGACAGATGTCGATCTATCAGAAAAAGGATTTGTAGAAGCAAAGAAATCCGGTGAAGTATTAAAAAAAGAAGGTTATACTTTTGATATAGCTTTTACTTCAGTTTTAAAAAGAGCAATAAGAACACTCTGGATAACTCTTGATGAATTGGATTTAATGTGGGTTCCTGTCATCCGCAACTGGTGTTTAAATGAAAGACATTACGGTGCGCTGCAGGGATTAAACAAAGCCGAAACAGCAAAAAAATATGGGGATGATCAGGTTAAAATCTGGCGCCGAAGTTATGATACGCAGCCGCCCGCATTAGAAAAAAGTGATGAACGTTATCCTGGGAATGATCTACGTTATGCCGATCTAACAGAAGATGAACTTCCATTAACAGAATGTTTAAAGGATACAGTTGCCCGTTTTATGCCATACTGGGAAGAAACAATTGCACCTACAATTAAATCGGGGAAAAAAGTTTTAATTGCTGCACACGGAAACAGCCTTAGAGCTTTGGTTAAATATTTGGATAATGTTTCCGAGGAAGAAATAGTTGGATTAAATATTCCAACAGGCATACCGTTAGTTTATGAATTGGATGATGACCTGAAACCAATAAAGCATTACTACCTTGGCGACCAGGAAGAAATTGCAAAAGCTGCGGCGGCAGTTGCAAATCAGGGAAAGGCGAAGTGAACCATTAACATCTTTAGCAAAGTGGATGGAACTATTAAGCTCTGAATTGACTGAAAATATAAGGAGGTTACTCAGTTGAAAGTTAACTATGCAATCGTATTCGTAAGTGATATGAAAAAGTCTGCATCCTTTTACAGGGATGTAATTGGTCTTCCTCTTAAATTTGAAACGACCCATTGGACAGAGTTTGCAACGGATGGGGCAGCTTTAGTTCTCCATAAAAGTGACGCAGTCCGATCTCCCAGTGAAAATCATAATCCTGAACCTGCGGGCAGTTGCCGGCCCGGTTTGCAGGTCCCTGATCTTAAAATATTCCATGAACGAATGATGGGAAATGGGGTTACCTGCATACAGGAACCAAAAGAAGTTTTCGGTGCGATGGTGGCTCAATACCTTGATCCGGATGGATTAGTAATTTCTGTTGGAGAAGAGGTACGCGACAGTTAATCAAAAACGCTGTTAGAGTTGCAAACCAAAGAGAAGCAAAATAATTTTATGATTATTATAAAATTTTTAAGGATTGGATCATGGGAAAAAACAGACTTGAGGCTTTCAGTGATGGTGTTTTAGCCATAGTTATAACAATTATGGTACTCGAGCTAAAAGTAGTTCACGATTCAAGCTTTGATGCACTTACAGAAATAATTCCAACATTTCTAAGTTATGTACTTAGTTTCATTTATATTGGAATTTACTGGAATAATCACCATCATTTGCTGCACACCTTAAATAAGATTTCAGCATCAATACTCTGGGCTAATCTGCACCTGCTATTCTGGCTTTCGCTCATTCCTTTTACCACAGCCTGGATGGGCGAAAATAATTTTGCACCCGCACCTGTTGCAATTTACGGTGTTGTTATGCTTATGGCTGCAAGCGCTTATTTTATTCTTCAGCAATTGATTATATCTTCACATGGTAATAATTCAGTACTTAAGTTTGTAATTGGTAAAGATGTGAAGGGTAAAATATCCCCTGTGCTTTATGTTATTGCAATAGTTTTTTCTTTCTGGTTTCAATGGATATCTATTAGTTTATACATTTTGGTAGCAATAATATGGATAGTGCCCGATAGACGAATAGAACGTGTACTCTTGAATGAAGAAACATAAATGATGTGCGATGAAAGCCAAGTAAGAATTAAGAGGAAAAAATATAATGAGTGATAAAAGTACTCGTATATGCCCCGTAGAAAAAGCTGGTAGTCTTGATAACAGAATTCGAAGATGGTTACAAAACCCTAAGAAAATACTAAGACCATATATTAAAGAAGGAATGACGGTACTGGATTTTGGTTGTGGTCCAGGTTTTTTCTCTGTTGAGTTAGCTAGAATGGTTGGAGAATCTGGTAGAGTTATAGCCGCCGATTTGCAGGAAGGGATGCTCCATAAACTTAGAGATGAGATTAAAGTAACAGAAATTGAAAATCGTATAACTTTGCATAAGTGCGAAGAGAATAAAATAGGTGTGTCAGAGCGTGTTGATTTTATTCTTGCCTTCTATGTTGTTCACGAAGTCCCTGAGAAGGAAAAACTTTTTACTGAATTTGCAGCTATGCTAAAATCAAGCGGACAGGTTTTAATAGTAGAGCCGCCTTTCCACGTTTCAAATAAGGCGTTTGAAGAAACTATTAAGAAAGCAAATGCTGCTGGTTTCACAGAAGTTGAAAGACCAAAAGTGATGTTTAATAAAGCGGTGATTTTAAAGAAATAGCAAAAGCAGCATTAGCCGTTGCTGCACAATGTAATGCAAAGTAATTTAGAATGTAGAATTAAGAATTTAGAATGAATTTTATAAGGATTAGAGAAATGCCCTACTCTTGTTAAGTAACAGTTAGGCACTCAAGCAACTCAAGAAAGGACAATCATATCTATGAAAAAAGTAGTCGTGTTTGTGGACGTTCAAAATATTTACTACACTACAAAAGAGTTCCACAATTGTCATTTCAACTATAATGCTTTTTGGGCTAAAGCTACTTCAAATAGAGAAGTCGTGAAAGCGATTGCTTATGCCATTGATAGGGGCGATGAAAAGCAGAAACAATTTCAAAACATACTTAGGGGAATCGGATTTGAAATAAAACTAAAACCTTTTATTCAAAGAAGTGATGGTTCGGCAAAGGGTGATTGGGATGTTGGCATAACACTGGACGTTATGGAATATGCAAGCAAATCAGACGTAGTTGTGTTAGCATCCGGGGATGGTGATTTTGACTTATTAGTAAATAAAATAAGAAAAGACTTCGGTGTTTCAGTTGAAGTATATGGCGTGGCTCAACTTACAGCCGCATCTTTAATTAATTCGGCTTCAAAGTTTGTATCAATTGAAGATGATTTGCTATTGAAAACTACAAGGTAATGGAGAATAAAATGTCTAACAATTCGCTCCACCTACAATTTTTCTGCCCCACTCCAAAATGATGGTGAACCCTGCCTTTGTTTAGCAGATCCCGATGAAATAGCAAAAGCTGCGCAGGTAGTTGCTAACCAAGGGAAAGCGAGGTAAACCTAAGAAGGTAAATTACATTAGAGCATATACATATTTTTAATCCGTAAAATATTTTCTAAATCAAATCTGTATATTTAATTTTTACAATTAGAAAATATGGAAATAAACTTGCCGAAAGAAAAAATACTTGTTACATCGGCGCTGCCCTATGTAAACGGACCAATTCATCTCGGTCATCTCAGCGGTGCATATCTTCCTGCAGATATTTATGTGCGTTATAAAAGATTAAAAGGCGATGATATCATTTATATCTGCGGTTCTGATGAACATGGTGTGCCAATTACAATTAGTGCAGATAAAGAAAATGTTTCACCGCAGGTCATTATAGACCGCTACCACAAACTAGCTTACGAGGCATTTAAAAAGTTCGGGATGAGTTTTGATAATTATTCCCGAACGAGCTTGCCTATTCATCACAAAACCGCAAAAGAATTCTTTTTAGAATTTTATAAACAGGGAATACTGAAAGAGAAAAAAACACTTCAGTTTTATGATGAAAAAAATAAAATGTTCCTGCCCGATAGATATGTTGAAGGTACGTGTCCCAACTGCGGATTTGAAGAAGCAAGAAGCGATGAATGCGAAAATTGCGGTGCGCTGTATGAGCCAAAAGAACTGAAGAATCCTAAAAGTAAAATTAGCGGCGAATCACCCATTCTAAAAGAAACTGCTCATTGGTTTTTCCCTTTGGGAAAATATCAGCAGCAGCTTGAAAATTATATAAATGAAATGAATGATAAATACGGCTGGAAAGAGAACGTTTTGCAATACTGCCGTGGTTGGTTCAAAGATGGATTGAAAGACAGAGCCGTAACACGTGATCTCGATTGGGGAGTGAAAGTTCCTTTGGACGATGCAGATGGAAAAGTGCTTTACGTGTGGTTTGAAGCAGTGCTCGGATATATTTCATCCACAAAAGAATACTCGGAGAAAATTGGCAAACCAGATCTTTGGAAAGAGTACTGGCAGGATCCGGACACTAAGTACATTATATTTATCGGGAAGGATAATGTTGTATTTCATTGCATCGTTTTCCCGGCAATGCTTATGGCGTGGAATGACGGAGAAAAAGAGAAGTATTGTCTGCCGCAAAATGTTCCGGCAAATGAGTTTTTAAATTTTGAAGGTAAGAAATTTTCCAAGAGCCGTAACTGGGGAATTGATGCAATCGATTTTCTCCAAATATTTCCAGCAGATCCGCTCCGTTATACGCTTGCTGTTAACCTGCCCGAGAACAGGGATACCGATTTTCAGTGGAAAGAATTTCAAGCAAAAAATAACAGCGAGCTTGCTGCTATTTTCGGAAATTTCATAAACCGTACTTTTACTTTTGCACACAAACATTTTAATGGTGAAGTCCCGCCAAAAGGTGTACTGAATGAAATGGAGACAGAGATGATAAAAACTATTTCAGAATATCCACAAAAAATCTCCGGGTACTTTGAGCGGTATAAAATTAAAGATGGTACGAATGAAATTATGAATCTTGCACGGGCGGGAAACAAATATTTCAACGATTCGGAACCATGGGTAACTGTAAAAAGTGATAAGGAAAAGTGCAGTACTTCAATTAATATTTGCCTGCAAACCATTTACACTTTGGCAGAATTGTTTGAGCCGGTTGTTCCATTTTCATCCGAAAAAATATTTAAGATGCTTAATTCACAACCAACAACCTGGGAAAAATGTGGAGATGAAAATCTTCCAACAGGACATAAATTAAATAAAGCGGAAATTCTTTTCCCGCAAATTGAGGACAAAATGATAGAAGAACAGATAGATAAACTAAACGGTGGTGAATCTAAACCTGATGAAGATAATCGTATTAGTTACGACGATTTTATGAAAACCGAGCTTAAAGTTGCCGAAGTTATTGAAGCTGAAAAAATAAAGAAAAGTAAAAAACTGTTAAAATTAAAAGTAAAACTTGGGGACGAAGTAAGACAGGTTGTTGCCGGGATTGCACTAAGTTATGAACCGGAAGAATTGATAGGTAAAAAAGTTGTTATTGTTGCAAATCTCCAACCGGCAAAGCTTATGGGCGAAGAATCAGAGGGTATGATTTTAGCAGTGGAAAATGAGCTTGGAAATTTGGAAGTTTTAACAGCAAGTAATTCAGTAAAAAGCGGAACAAGAGTAAGTTAGAAATGATTGTAAATTAAAAAGGGAAAATGATATGAAATTTTTTATTATTATCCTTTCGGTATTGATGTCTGCATGTATCTTCGCACAGACAAATTTAAACAAAGGAACAACACAGCTTAATGATTTATTAAATGCAAGTTCGGATAAAGATGAGCTATTAGTGTGGGTTTTCTTTAATGACAAAGGCGAAAATACTTCAAGCTATTTTGTAAATCCTGAGTCTGTGGTCAGCGAAAAATCACTTAAACGAAGAGCCAAAGTATTACCTCCGGATGAACTTATAAGCGAAATGGATTTACCTGTTAACAATGAATATATTAAAAAAGTAATGAGTTCGGGTTTTGAGGTGAAGCAGAAATCAAAATGGTTTAATGGTGTTAGCGGCTATGTAACCAAATCGGAACTTGGTTTGATATCTCAACTTTCAACAGTTAAGAGTTTGGATGTTGTTCATAAATTCAAAAAAGATTATTCGATTGAAGAAGATACAGGTAATCAACCACAAGGCAACTCACTCCATAAGCAAAATGGAATTAACTCATTTGACTATGGCCAGTCGTTCACACAGTTAAACCAAATTAATGTGCCTGCGGTGCACGATATGGGATATACCGGTCAGGGCATTACCATTTGTTCAATGGATGCAGGGTTTAGTAATCTAGCGCACGAAGTTTTTTCTTCAATGAATATTATTGCAATGTGGGATTTTGTGGATAACGATCCGGATGTCAGCGGTCATTCACATGGAACCGGAACTCTTTCTGTAATTGGAGGATTTAAGGAGGGACAGCTGATAGGTCCGGCATTCGGTTCGGATTTTATACTTGCAAGAACAGAAGATGATCCAGGAAGCGAAACTCCTGTTGAAGAGGATAATTGGATTGCCGCCCTGGAATGGGCTGATAGTATAGGCGTAGATGTTACCTCAACATCCTTATCCTATCTCGAATTTGATCCTCCATTTACAAGCTATACCTGGGAAGATATGGATGGTAACACAGCGCTTATTACTATTGCAGCTGATTTAGCAGTAAAGCTTGGAATTGTTGTTGTAAACTCAGCAAGTAATTCCGGTTATAATCCAAATCATAATACTCTGGGTGCTCCGGCTGATGGTGATAGTGTAATAACAGTAGGCGCGGTACAAAGTAATGGTGAGCGCTCTAGTTTTAGCAGCGTTGGACCAACGGCCGACGGCAGGATTAAACCGGATTTAATGGCAATGGGATCTGGTGTCTATGTAGCACGATCTTCAAGTCCAACAAGTTACGGAACAAGTAGCGGAACATCTTTTAGCTGCCCAATACTTGCAGCAGCAGCAGCATTGGTGCTTTCGGTTGATCCGACTTTAACACCTATGGAGATTTTGGATTTGCTACGGCAAACCGCTTCACGCAGCAGTAACCCTGATAATTTAATGGGATGGGGAATCATCAACACACTCGGTGCTATAGAGTTAATTCCTGTCCCAGTTGAGATTACTCTGTTTAGTGGAAGTTATGTTAACGGAAGTGTTCAATTAGAATGGGTTACGGCTACCGAAAAAAATAATTCTGGTTTTGAGGTTCAGAAGAGAAATGATAATACTCCATATGAGAAGATTGGCTTTGTGGCTGGAAATGGAACAACTACAAATGGTATGCAATACTCGTTTGAAGACAATGACTTGCTTGCAGGCAGAATTTATTACCGGTTGAAACAAATAGATTTCGATGGTGGATTTAGATTTTCCAATGAAATAATGGTAGAGGTATTAAATTTAACCGATTATCAATTATTCCAGAATTATCCTAATCCGTTCAATCCAAGTACATCAATAAAATATTCTATTCCTGCACAATCAAAAATTAAAATTTCTTTATACGATATTATAGGGAATGAAGTTAGTATATTGTTTGAAGGAATACAGGAATTAGGTGATCACAATATAAATTTAACTGCAGATAATCTTCCCAGCGGAGTTTATTTTGTTTCGATGACTGCTGAAAACTTTAGCAAGGCGATAAAAATAACTTTAATGAAGTAAAGTATTACCATGTGCCGGTCACCTCTTGGGTAATTGACTCAGAGGTGACTGGTACTGTGTTATTATTCTTGCTTTTCAACCCTTCTATTATTAAAATACCAAGCTAAAATTTGAATATTATTAAAATAGGAGAGTTATTCATGATAATTCGTCAATTCTTATTGTTACTTACAATGTTTCTATTTCTATCCGCAGTTAATCTTCCGGTTTATTCGCAAACAATAGTAGGTGAATTTGGAAAATATAAAATTACTTTAGAAGAATTTGAGTATGCTTACGCCAAAAATGTTGGCGGTTGGGAAGCTGCTCAGGAAGATAGTTTTTCACAATTTAAAGATTTTATGGATCTTTATATGAATTTCCGAATGAAACTTCGTAACGCACAAGTCAGGAGTTTCGATAGGAATCCCGAATTGCAAAATGAATTAGAAGATTACCAGAACCAGGTTGGGAAATCTTACATAATTGAAAAATATATCATCCAGCCAGGAGTTGAAGAGCTTTATGAAAATAGAAAAGAAGAGTTAAGAGTTAGCCATATAATGATAAGACCGGGTGAAGATGGTGATGAAGCAGCATTTGAAAAAGCAAGTGCAATTTTAGACAGTATTAAAAACGGTGCAAGTTTTGAAGAAATGGCAGAGAAATATTCCGACGATCAATTCTCCGGGCCAAAAGGCGGCGATATTTTTTTCGTTACCGCAGGTCTTCTTCCTTATGAATTTGATGAAGCTATGTACACACTTCAAGCCGGCGAGGTTTATCCTGAGCCGGTAAAAACAAATTATGGTTATCATCTGATAAAAATTACCGAAAGACAGCTGCGTACTCCTAAAGTTAAGGCGAGTCATATTCTTATAAGTTATTTTGATGCTAAGGGCGAAGTTGATTCTGCCGCTGCTAAACTTACTGCCGATTCTGTTCTGGCAAAACTAAGTGAAGGTGAATCATTTGAATCTTTGGTTGAGCAGTATTCTGATGATACAGGTACAAAGGTTAAAGGAGGAGACCTTGGATTTTTCGAAAGAAGGCAGATGGTTCAGGAATTTGATGAAACAGCTTTTAATATGACTGTGGGTGAAACATCCGGTTTGGTACAAACTAATTTCGGATATCATATTATTAAACTAACCGATAGACAACAATATCCTGATTTTGAATCGAAAAAAGATGATTTGAATAAGTTATACCGTAAACAGCGTTATAAGGCAGATTACGATGGATATATCAACTCACTTAAGAGTAAGTATAATTATGTTTTGGATGAAATCACTGTTGATTTAATAGTTGAAAACTGCGACTCTTCGAGGTTTGGCATTGATTATCCGAATCCTGATGCAATAACCGGTAAAACTCTTTTCACTTTTACAGCTAAAGCTATTAGTGCTCAGGAATTTATTATTGAAACAAATAACAACTCTGATTTTATGAACAAACCCATCTTCTTAAAAACCGAAGTGATGAAAGCCGTTAATAAACTTGCTGAAGATAAATTAATTGAACATCAGGCAATGAACCTTGAAAAGGATGATCCCAATTTTGCTTCTCTTATGGATGAGTACCGTAACGGTGTTTACATTTTTAAGCTTCAGGAAGATGAGGTATGGAACAAACTGGATATTGACAGTGTTAAGATATACAGTTACTGGGAAGAACATAAAGAAGATTTTACCTTGCCTGATAGAGTTGCTTTCGGTGAAGTTTATTCAATGAAAGATTCTTTAATTCAAAAATATTATAAATGGATTCAGGAAGGTGCTGATTTTGATAGTCTTGCTGCTCTTTATACGGAAAGACCCGGAAAGCAAAAGGACAATGGGCGTTATAATTTACAGGATGTTAATTTTTCAGACCTATCAAGGAAAGCAAATACAATTGATAATCCAGGAGATTATACAGAACCTTTCCCGTTATCAGGCGGTTATTCTATTTTTAAATTGTACCAGAAAGAATCAGCCCGTATAAAAACGTTTGATGAAGCCAGGGCTGAAGTTTCAGGTATTGTACAGGAAATGGAAAGCAAACGGCTTGAGGGAGAATATTTAACTATTTTAAATAATATTTATACACCGGTCATCTTTTATGATGAACTCAATAAGGCATTTAAGCCGACTGAACAAGATTAGTTTAATGTTAATTGCCGCATCCATTTTAACTGGCTGCGGCAAAGAACAGCCCAAAACCGAGTATGTTGCAAGGGTGAATGATGCGTATCTTACAAAAACAGAACTTGCGTCACTTATCGATACAACTATGGTTAGTACTCTGCATAAAAGTGAAGTAATAAGGAATTGGGTTAACAGGGAAATCCTATTTCAAAAAGCAATGAATGAGGGCATTTTACATAAAGATGATTATATAAAATTAGTAAAAAATTCAGGCAAAGAGCTTGCCGGGGTGCTTCTTTTAGATAGTTATATTTCATCAGTGACAATTAATTATGAACAGCGGGATCTTATAAATTATTTTGATGAAAACAGTAATGATTTTAAACTTACGGATAATTCATATCTTCTTAACATAATCCATTTTAGTAATGAAGACAGAGCCGTGGAATTCAGATCGTTGGTGTTAGACAGCGATTGGCAAAAAGCCATGAATATTTTTTATGAAGACACTGCAATAATAAACAACGAAAACGAAGTGTTATTAAAAGAGCAGGATGTTTCATCGATTAAGGTACTCCGTGTTGTAAAAAGATTGCACCCACTCGAAATTAGTATTGTTATTTCAGAAAGGGAAGGATATTATACGGTTGTTCAGGTTCTTAAAAATTATTTAAAAGGTTCTGTACCTTCGTATAATGTTATAAAGCAGGACGTTGAGAAAAGATATCTCGCGGAGAAAAGAAAAGAATTATTGGAAAATTATATTAAAGATCTTTATTCTAATTACGAGATTGAAGTTATAAATTAGGTGATTAATGAAACTTAAAATTGCACTCTTATTTTTTATTTTCTTTTGCTCATGCTTTGCGCAGAATACTCTTGATAAGGTTGTTGCTGTCGTAGATAATGAAATCATTCTTCAGAGCGAACTGGAATTTCAAATAAATATTTTTGCTACTCAAAGGGGAATCGAACCCACCACCCCCGGGCTGAAAGAGCAAATCCTAAATTCTATGATTGATGAAAAACTTGTTTATGCCCAATCGGAATTAGATTCAATTACGGTGACAGATGAAGAGATAAACCAGAGGATCGATTATCAAATAAAGGTATTTCAACAGCAATATGGTTCAGTGCAAAGAATTGAAGAAATGTACGGCATGAGCATCGAACGGATTAAGCGTGAATTAAGAGATGATGTTAGAAAAAACCTTATGATACAGAGAATGCAGCAAACTAAGTTTGCAACTATAGAAGCTACACGACGAGAAGCCGAAGAGTTTTTTAATACCTACAAAGACAGTATTGGAATGATACCTGAAAAGCTAACGATATATCATATCTTTAAAAATCCCCAGGCAAGTGAAAGAATAAAAAAAATAGCAAAAGATCTTACTCAAGCATTACTCGATTCGATTAAAGCAGGTGTTGATTTTTCGGATCTTGCAAAAAAATATTCTGATGACCCCGGCAGTAAAGTGCAGGGAGGCGACCTTGGTTTTGTTAAACGCGGTGTGTTTTATCCGGAATTTGAAGCAGCTGCATTTGCTCTTGCAGAAGGAGAATATTCCCAGGTTGTAGAATCACCCGTTGGTTTTCACATTATACAACTGATTGAAAGAAGAGGTGAATCGCTTCATGCAAGGCACATACTAATTAAAATTGAGCCGGACGATAATGCCGATTTGGAAACAATTCAATTCCTTTCTGATTTAAGAGACAGTGTTCTGATTGCGAAAGGAACGTTTCAATATTATGCTAAGAAGTTTAGCGATGATGAAGAAACTGCATCTTTTGGGGGTAGTCTCGGAACTTTTTATTTAAATCAGCTCGATAAAAATCTTTTAGACATTGTATCGAAGTTAAAAGAAGGGGAGATCAGTTTTCCAAGAAGATTAGAATACGCTCCCGATACTTATGGATATCACATTGTTTTTCTTGAGAAGCGTATTCCGCAACATTTGCCAGACTTTGATCAGGATTATAAAGAAATTAAAAATCTTGCGAATGAACAAAAAAAACAAAAAGAATATAGCAAATGGATTGAAGAATTGAAGAAAAGAATTTACTGGGAAACAAGGATCTAATTTTCTCACATCTATAATTAAAACCGGAAAAAATATTGAAAGACCAAAACGTTTCAGATAAAGATGTTGAGCTTGTTGAAATACTAAATGATAAAATAAAACAAGTTAAATCGGAAATTGAAAAGAGAATTGTTGGGCAGGAAAAAATAATAGAACAACTTTTAATCTCTTTGTTTGCACGAGGGCATTGCTTGCTGGTCGGAGTTCCGGGATTGGCAAAAACTCTTCTTATTAAAACAGTTTCCGAGGTAATGGATTTGAAATTCAGCCGTATTCAGTTTACACCCGATTTAATGCCAAGTGATATTACAGGCACAGAAATTATTGAAGAAGACCAGCTAACAAAAAAGAGAGATTTTAAATTTATATCGGGTCCGATCTTTGCAAACATAATCCTTGCCGATGAAATAAACCGTACACCGCCCAAAACACAAGCAGCTCTTTTAGAAGCAATGCAGGAACACAGAGTAACTGCTGCTGGAACAACTTATCAGTTACCCGATCCATTCTTTGTTCTTGCAACTCAAAATCCTATTGAACAGGAAGGCACTTATCCGTTGCCGGAAGCACAGTTAGACAGGTTTATGTTTAACCTCTGGCTCGATTATCCTTCATTCGATGAGGAAATAAAAATTGTGAAAACAACAACCAGCCAGTATAGTGCTCAAATTGATAAAGTTTTAGGTGCCGAAGAAATAATCGAATTTCAGGACTTGGTACGCAGAGTTCCCGTTGCTGAAAACGTAATTGACTTTGCTGTTAAGACTGTGAACATGACCCGCCCAACAAACGGAAACTCGCCTCAGTTTGTTAAAGATTGGATAACCTGGGGAGCCGGACCAAGAGCTTCGCAGTATTTAACGCTTGGTGCAAAAACCAGGGCTATAATGGAGGGAAGGTTTACTCCCAATATTGATGATATCAAAGTTGCTCTCCTCCCGGTGTTACGTCACCGCATAATAACAAACTTTAGTGCAGAAGCTGAAGGCATTACTTCGGTGGAAGTGATTAATAAGTTAAGTGACTAGTGAAGGCAGTTATTAGTGATTGGAAATCTGGAATAAAAATTCAAAGTATATTAACAAAAATTAATTGTTAAGCCGTCCTTAATTGTTAATAAATATAAATCTCTCAAAACTTTTCTTTAAATGATAGCCGCAGGCTGGTTCAGTTATGCACCGACCGATTCGAGGTTTTTTATTACTTGCCAATCGTTCACCATTAGTTGCTTCTAACAATTTATTTTCTCAATTTAACCATTAACAAAAATACTTCTACACCTGAGGGAAAGGTTGTGGAGCGGATTATTGTATTTTTCAGACTATTCTTTTTAATTGATTCCCCCAAGGTGCTAACACATAAATTTAAATGAAATTTATTTTACGATACAATTTACAATGTGAGGAAATACTTATGACAATCAACATTAAAACTCCTGGTGTACATCACGTAGAACTTCGCGTTTCTGACTATTAGAGTGCAAAACGTTTTTATGTGGAAACCCTCGGCTTTCAAATTATATTGGAGAAACCGAACGTATTTATTTTTCTTGTTGGAGGAACCGCTATCAGTATAGCCGGGCCAGAAACAGATACACCAAAAGACGACAGGTTCAATCCG
>JBATTD010000018.1:0-4390 GCA_049670345.1 Ignavibacteriaceae bacterium | reverse complement strand
TAATAGGAGGGCACTATTTTACCCCCTTTTATAATAATATCATATTCAACACTGCGTTCCTTCCCATCCTCGATTACTTTCTGGATTTCTTTCATCACCTTTTTATAATCCTCATCACTTAGGAAATCTCTAGGGTATTTATCTTTTAATTCCTCCGCTGAATATCCTGTAAAATCTTGATAATTTTTATTCCAACGTATTAATCTTCCCTCCAAATTCATGACATAGGCTAATTGCGGCATGCCATCCATTACAGCTTCTGACCATTCCTTTTCTTCCGCTATCTGTTTGAGAATGATTTTTCTCTGAATCACATGGGCCAGAATATTAGCAACTATCTTAGTTTGCCGGATTGTCTCTTCACTCCATTGGCGATGATTTTCAACCGTAGAAAGCGAAAGGGCAAACTGAACTGCTTTATCAATTTTTAGAGGAATTACCAGCAATGATTTAATGCCCATGTTATCAATTACAGTACAATCTTGGCTGGCTTGTTTGGGTAATTCAGAAGTTTTGGAAAATGCAATCAACTTATCTTTTTTAATATTCTCATAAATAAAGGATAAATAATGTTCACCGATGTCAGCAATTTGGGGAATGTTAAGACCAGGCCGTGAATAAAAATAAGGAACAACAATTTTGGATTGATCAGGCAACAACTCACCTAGATGACAGCGATCAGCATCAAAAAATTCTACTAATTTTTTCAAACTTGATTCAATTGCTTCATCGATGGATTCAAAGGTTAGGTTTACTAGTTCTGAAGATAATTCTCCCAGCAAAAATTCAAAGCTTAAGTTTTCATCCAAAGGTTTTGTGTGCATATCTGTCATTTTATCTATTAAAATATTCTCTACAGGATAAAAGTAATATTTAAATATAAAAAAAGCAGATGCTATGAAAAGATTATCTTGGCAAATATTGTTCAGTGATCTTAATACTTTATATAAATCTATAGATTAATATTTATTAGTAAGCATATAATTTATCCTGCCACATTGAGTAATTACCTTTCAGGCAATGTCACCATTCCTCGTATATACTTATCTATTTATAAAGCATTATTGTGATGTGCGATATGGTAATTAACATCTGAACTCAATAAGTTTGAAGTGAATCATTTCTTAAAGGTTGTAAAATGAAGCTTAAAAAAAGAAGAGTGGCAGAATTACTTGAGCAGCTTGAGCAAATTGAAGACGAAGCAAAAGCTCTTGAGAAAAAATATGAAAAGCGATTAAAGAAAATTCATCCTGCAAACCAAAAAAGTGCATTAAACCTTATTCATTACCTCGCATTAAGAAACCAGGATATAAGAGATTTACAGGATACTCTCGGGCAGCTTGGTATATCACGCCTTGGCAGAGCCGAGAGCCATGTAATGGCAAGTATAGCTGCAGTTAAAAATCTATTGAATAAAATCCTTAAGAAAGAACAAGAGGAAGTGGAGAAGCCAGCGGTATCTTTTAAGAAGGGAAGAAAAATATTAAGAACAAACACCTCATCTTTACTCGGTAAAAAGTTAAAAGGAAGCAAAGTTAGAATAATGGTTACTCTTCCAACAGATGCCGCAGATGATTATAAGTTCATTAAAAAACTAGTTACATCAGGAATGAACAGTGCAAGGGTAAACTGTGCACACGATGATACAGAAGTGTGGAAACGAATGATAGACAAAATTAACAAAGCGAAAAAACAAACAGGCAGGAATGTAAAAGTATGTATGGATCTTGGCGGACCAAAATTAAGAACCGGATCGATGCGGCCCGGACCAAAAGTAGTTCACCTGCAGCCAGAGCGTGATTTAATTGGGAAGGTAACTTCACCATCCGAAGTGTGGCTTGCACCACAAGGAACAGAACCGCAAGATGAAGATGCTATGATTATTCCGGTTTCAAATGATTGGTTAAAATTATTGAAGAAGGATTCAATAATTACTTTTACCGATTCACGCAACAAGAATTGCAAATTGAAGATTAATAAGAAACGCAGTGCTAGTTGGATTGCAAAGTGTTATGATTCGGCTTATATAACAACGGGAACAGTTCTTACAATTAAAAGTGAAAATGAGGAAGAAGAAAAAACTACGGAAGTCGGAGAGATGCTTCCACTTGAAGAAAAGATAATTCTAAAAATCGGCGATAAATTAATTCTTCACAAAGATCCAATTCCGGGAGATCCGGCAGAATTTGACAATGACGGTAATCTTATTATACCGGCTCATATTTCCTGCACCTTACCGGAAGTTTTTAATGATGTTAAAATTGGCGAACCGATTATTCTGGATGATGGAAAAATTGAAGGACAGATAAAATCTGTAGATTCAGAAAGAGTTGAAGTTGAAATTACTTATGCAAAGGAAGAGGGAGCAAAACTTAAAGCTGATAAGGGTATAAACTTACCCGAAAGCAAACTCTCCATAAGCGGGTTAACAGAAAAAGATAAAGAAGATCTGAAGTTTATTGCCCAATACGCTGATGTAGTTAATGTATCTTTTGTTAACAATGCTCAGGATGTTTTTGAACTCCTGGTTGAGTTAAAAGAATTAAACGCAGAACACCTCGGAATCATTTTAAAGATAGAAACACAAAGCGGATTCAAAAACCTTCCTGCAATATTGTTGGCAGCAATGCGGCATCATCCTATTGGAGTAATGATTGCACGCGGCGATCTTGCAATAGAATGCGGCTGGAAGGAACTTGCACAAACCCAGGAAGAAATCTTGTGGATTTGTGAGGCTGCACACATTCCGATAGTATGGGCAACACAGGTTCTTGAGACAATGGCTAAAAAAGGAAGACCATCCCGTGCAGAGATAACAGACGCGGCATCCGCAGAGCAGGCTGAATGTGTAATGTTGAATAAAGGTCCGCACATTTTTGAAGTAATTAAAATACTTGATGAGATATTAATCTCTATGCAGGATTACCACGAAAAGAAGGCACCTATGCTACCACCGTTAAAAATGCTTAAGCCTGACATTCCAAAGGATGAAGAAGAGAAAAAAATAAATGAAGTGTCATAGTTTCTCCAAATAAATATTAGAAATGGATATAAAGAAAACATTCGAGACGGAATTCTCAAAGGAGATATTACAAAGCGAGAAACTCAGAGGATTACTTCTATCTGCAATAATAGTAGTAATGTTATTAGCTATTGCTGTTAATTCATATTATCTAAATGTTTTCGAGAATAATCTATTAAAACCATTTCAATGGTTTATTATAATTTTAATTGGATTGTTAATAAGATCTATCCTGGTAAGAAAATTCCAGGTAGTATGGTTTAAAAAAAGCAGGAAAAAATATTTAATATTTTTGTACGTAAATACATTTATCGAAACAAGTATCCCATCTGTTGTTATTATTGTATTCGCATCTCAATATAATCCTGCAACAGCATTAATTAGTCCTATTGTGTTCTTCTATTTTCTTTTTATTATACTCTCTATCTTCGACCTGGATTTAAAATTGAGCATATTTGCCGGATTTGTTGCATCAGCAGAATACCTTATCCTGGCACTTTTTTACTACAATCAACTTACGTTTAGCGGCGATCTGGCTATTCTCAATATGTTTCCTCTTTACGTTGCAAAATCTTTATTCTTATTTATGGCAGGAGTGGTTGCAGGAATCGTTTCTTTAAAGATCAGGAAAAACATCTTTTCATCTTATCATACACTTCAGGAAAGGGACAATCTAGAAAAGGCTTTTGGTCAGCAGGTATCAAAAGAGGTTGTTGATGAATTCATAAAGAATAATTTAACAATTACAAGCAAGGAACGGGAAGCGACGATTATGTTCCTGGATATCAGAGATTTTTCAAACTTTTGTGAAGGGAAAACCCCGGAAGAAATTAATAAGTATCAAAATGAAGTCCTTAGCTTTATGATTGATATTGTAAAAAAGAACCGTGGTATTGTTAACCAGATTTTAGGCGATGGTTTTATGGCAACCTTTGGTGCCCCCGTGGAGGATGAGAAACATACCGATAATGCGGTTAAAGCTGCAAACGAAATAATCCGGCAGCTAAATTTTAATAATGAAGAAGGGAAAATTGAAAATACAAAAGTAGGTATCGGTATTCATTGTGGTGAGGTTGTTACAGGTAATGTAGGAACCGAAGATAGGAAACAATACTCTATAACTGGAAATACTGTAATTTTAGCTGCAAGATTAGAGCAGTTAAATAAGGAGTTTAATTCTTCTGTAATTGTTTCTAAAGATGTAATTGATAATATGAATATTAAAGATATTGAGTATCGATCCCTGGGAAATGTTACGGTAAAAGGTTTCGCAAATCCTATCGAAGTTTATAAACTATTATAAAAAAAGCCGCTTCAAAAAGCCGCTTCAAAAAGCGGCTTCAGTTTTTACAATTTTATTTTATCCTC
>JBATTD010000017.1:0-11720 GCA_049670345.1 Ignavibacteriaceae bacterium | reverse complement strand
TCCTGGCACCGATCTGTAATTTGTAAAGTACATCCAGATACCGTATCTGTTATATTCTCTGGCAAATGAAGATCCGTACTCGAAAATACTTGTGTTAATAGCAAACATTGCTCTGACGGATGGCATTAACTCCCACTGACGTTTGATAATATCAAAATCAAAATTATCCCTGAGATAAATATTCCATGTTGCGGTATTGTAGCCTACAGTTAAAGGTAATGGAGTTTCGGGATTCCTGAAATAAGATGGAATGTAAGCATAGTAATCGTTCACATCATCAAACACAAACTCTTCCATTGCAGTTGAAGTAATTTCATAAAAGAAGGTATCTTCCGTTCTGAAGATATAATTGCCTCCCTGGATTGAGTGATGGAACTCGTGAGCAACTGTTACTCGCGCACCGTTTATTCCGGAAGAGAAATAGTTTGTAAAATCATTATCAATCATCATATAGGATGAGAATCGATTGCTGCCTTCATCGACTTCGTATTCAAATTGCGTATAACCGTAAAATCCACTTCCTAGGTTACCGATGTAAACATCATAACGATTATCTCCACCGTACTCTTCAGAAGGGATATTTGGATTTGTTGCTGAATCTCCGGGAGGAGTATTGTAACCAAGAAAATCTATTTCGAATTTATAAGTAGAATCCAATGCTTGAGCAAGAAGATTAAGATCATAACCGGGAGCATTTGCGCCTGTAAGATCATAATGCACCCTGAAAAATCCACCGGGTGTTACAAAACTAGTTGCAGTAACGGGTCTTTGCAATAAAGATTTTAGCAACAACTGCTGATCGTTATCAAACATATCCAGATTAAATGCAATTGTATTTACAATTTCCAAACCGCATTTATGGTCTTCATCTTTTATCTGCGGTTTTGTTTGTGGTTCCGGACTTAATTCAGTAACTCTTAAGTTAACAAACACATTATATAATGAATCCAATTCTCCAACTGAAAGATCCTGTGCTTGAAGAAAAGAGGAAAATAAGAAAATTGAAATGGCGAATGCCGCAGTTACTTTAATCGCTTTAATGATATAAGTCCTTCCGATTGCTGGGTGTATATCAGATATTTTTTATCAGAAATAATTTTTTGCACAATAAAATCCGTTGGTTTATCCGAATCAAATAATTTGGTAAAAGATAATTCTTGTCCCTGGTTTTTTATCTCTACCCTGTTAAAGGAACGATCTTCGGATGAGTATATAATCACATTCCAAAATTCTAATTGGTTATTAGTATTGAAATAAAATTCAATTCCTTTTCCAACATCAAATATATTTTTTTTAAATATTTGTACCATAATATTAAAAACCGAATCGTTTGAAACAACAGAAAAAAAAGTGGGATCCGAATTTAATAATGATAATATTTTGGGACTCTTTTTACCGAGTAGGTATTCAGAGAAATCCGTAATTAAGGGATTATTTTTAATGCCTAAAGCACCAATTTGCTTATACTCAATAGATTTAGATTGCAGCTTTGCTTCGGTAACGTGAATTGAATCACTATCGAACTTATAAAAGTAAGCTCGGGGATGATCTGAAATAACAAGTTTTACATTTTCAACATCTTCTTCAAGTTGGGGATAATCCAAAAAAGTATAACGAAAATCATGATACTCATACTCGCGAACATGCAGTGTATTATTCTCTTCGTATGCCGTAAATATATGAACAAGTTCATCAGTCTTATTAATATCTAAGTCTTTAATTATTCCCGGCGAGTAAAGCTGATCGATTTCGGATTTGTTATTAAAAAAATCATAATTAATTATTTCAAACATTTTTCCGTTCGGTGAATAACAATAAAATCCCTTGTTAAAGCGTTCTTCATCATCAACTACAATTAATTTATGATCAGCCGAAACAGAAATGGAATAGAAATATTCGGGAATTCCCTTTAAATTATTTACTAAAAAATTAATTGTGTTAGTTTGAATATCGATATAACAAAAATCTATTATGCCGTCATTTCCCAAATCGAACTTAGTTATTGCTGATGGTTGTAAAGCAGGAATTAGATTTGTAGCATCCGGTAAAGAAAATAATCTTGAAACAATAAAAATTTCACCAGCTTTGTTTAATAGAATAAGGGCGTTCGAATTATGTGATCGGAACAAATGTAAATCTGTTAGTCCGTCCTTCTTCATGTAAATAATTTCGGGATGAAACTGATTTTTACCTTTGGCAAAAATAACAGAGAGAATGCCTTGAGAAGAATCGATGTAGGCTATGTCATTCAGTTTATCCCCGTTAAAATCAGCTACTGTAAAACGATGTGGGATAAACTCAGTAGTTATTACAATTGAAGAATTATAGAAAGATTGGAAATCTCCAATAGCCAATTTAATCGAATTTTTTACCGTATAAATTAAATCGTCATACCCGTCTTTGTTAAAATCAACTGTTTCTAAATTTTCTATGCTGGTATTTACAAATTCTGTTCGTACTCTTTCAAAATTGCCTTTCCCATCATTATAAAAAACTTCGAAAGTATTATTCAAAAGATTAAATGCAGTAATATCGGGAATACCATCGTTTGAAATATCCGTAAAAACAGCTTCACCATAAATTGACTTTTCTTCTAATTTAGTTTCAGTCAGCTCGCCATCAATAAAGGATAAAAGTGAGAGACCATTAAATCCGCTCCCCGAAACCAGGTATTCAAAATCTCCATCATTATTAATATCAGCAACGCTTAGGTTCTCAGGGTAAGAATCGAAACCAATCTTTGCCAATAAATTAAAACCTCCAAAGTTTGAAAAACTGAATAATCCAACAGTTCTTTCTTTACGGGATAAAAAAACATACAGTTCTGTAACTGTTGCTTTGTCGTAAACCGGAATAATATTGGAATAATTATACGGAGTTGTAATCTTTTTGTAATTGGTAAAACTGTCGTCCATTTCCCCTTCAACTACAGCAATCGATTTTTGAGATGAAGAGTAAAGAATTACATCTTTAAAGGAGTCATAATTAACATCAATAATAGAAATACGATTAAAACCGGGAAATGCAGGGAAAGATTTTACCTGGCAGAATCCATTAATAGGCACCTGGGCGATAGTAGAATTAAAGAGAAAAATCCACAGAAAAGCCGCACTAATTACTCTTCGATCTGTTTTTAAGTCTGTATTGTCTTCTTGCAAGAGCTTGCTCGTGCCTCCTTTTTTCATCTTCTGTTTCCGGATACGCTCCCGCTATTTTTACGGGATTCCCATCATCATCAACTGCAACAAAAGTTAAAAATGCTGTATTCGAATGTAAATTTGTGCCCTCTTTTAAAGACCGGGTAAAAACTTCAACACCAACTTCCATTGAAGTATTAAAAACCCTGTTAATGCACGCCTCAAGAGTAACGGCATTACCCAATTTTATCGGATGATGAAAATCTATATTATCTACCGAAGCTGTAACGCAAACTCTGTGGCTATGTTTGGCAGCGCTAAGCGCAGCACAAATATCAATCCAATGCATTAACTGACCGCCCAAAAGATTTCCAAGCTGATTAGTATGATGCGGTAAAACCAACTCGGTCATTATTATTTGTGAATCACTAATTTTTTTCTCCTTGGTCATCAGTTTATTATTTCTTATTAAGGTCACATGGAACTCGTCCCGACCTGCCAACTCTGCTTACCGGCAGGCAGGCGGTAGGCAGGTTCATCAGGACTCGTTTCATCAGTTGAAAGAGATCTTTCCCTCTAATGATTCTTTAATCTTCCTGATATATTCTGCTTCTTCATCCTCAGGAAAAAGCAACATAAATTTTTTCATATTAGCCAACGCTTCATCCTCACGCTCACGTTCCATTAAAAGCATAATTTTACTGAACAACGCCCTGGGTGCATATTCCGTATCGTGGTAAGTCTCAACCACATAATCATAGTACTTCATCGATGCAGTATAGTAATCCATCTTTTCGTAGATTTTTGCAACCGTAAAGTTTTTCCTTGCAAGTTTTTTATTCAACTCATTAATTTTCTCTTCAGCTTTGTGCACCCTTTCATTCAGCGGAAAGAAATCGATAAACACCTGGTATTCCTCAATTGCCTTTTTTGTATAAACCTGATCTAAATTATAGTTGGGTGAAAGTCCGTAGTAGCATTCTGCAAGCATAAACTGTGAATCAGCAACAAAGGAACTTGCAGGCATATTTTTTATTAGTTTACTGAATTCATAAGCAGCGATTATATATTCTTCGCGTTGATACCTTGTTAAGCCAATATAATATTGAGCGTCGTCAATTAAGCTGCTGCCTGCATACTGAAGAAGAATAGATTCAAACTCTTTAACTGCTTCCTGATAGTCTTCTTCTTCGTACAATTTTATTGCGTACTTGAGATGCTCTTCAGGAGTAAGCTCGTTTACAACAACAGATGAAGAACAGCTCCAAAATAATACCGCTGTTAATGATGATAAAATTACAAGTTTATTCATATCTAACATTTTTCTTAAAAAACTGAACTGTAATGTTAATCAAATTTAAAAAGTCTTCAAAGGTAAAATTAGCTACTTGCTTCGTACCGAAAAAAATAAAAGAATAGCCGCAGCCGCAACACCAATTGCAATAATCGGTTCCCAAACACTTGATATGAAAGGTTCTGCCGGAATACTCCCTTTTGTAAACGGAAATGAATTATTTTCCAATGATTCTAGCTCCTCAACTTTTACAGTATCAATTGCCGTGATGAAAAATTCCTGTAAACCGTTATAAGATGCTGTATTTAAGTAATGGCCTTTTATTTGCAACGTGCGAGGTATATAATAATCACCAAACCAGCCGTCTCTATCCAGCTCACCGTATTGAACGCCTGCTTCTTCGAAAACAATATTTACTTCAGGAAGATTCACTTCTTCCAGTGGAATTGTAAATAATTCTTTACGGTTTTTAATAAAACCATTTTTAATGTGATTCGAAAAAATGGAATAAGAATCACCAAGATTTAATGTTAAAATAATTTTATCATTATTTTGTGGAATTTCCTCAGCGATCCGGTTAACAAGCGAATCATTTAGAGAATAAAGTACTTCGAGATTGGATTTGGTTTGAGGAAAAACAATCCCGGAAATTAATATTAAAACAAGAAAAATATTCTTTAAAAAATAAAACGGATTTTTATTGGAAAAACATTTGAACATAACTAATGCTAATATCAAAAGATTAAGCAATTATATCAAGCCGAAATTTTTGATGGGAGGGTAATTAAAGTAGGTTTTTAGATTTAACAGCTTAATAAGTAAAGGCGGTCAATATTGCTTATCGTACCTTATTAGCGTATATGGGTGGTCGCCTTTTTATTTATCTGCCGAATATGAGATTAATTATAACTTCTGTCTAATATCCTTATTCCCGGAATATATATCCTAAATTTCTCCCCTTGCGATTATTTTTTAATATGGTTAAATAGTTGTTGTAGTTTTTAAGGAGTTTTATGAAACGAGTCCCGCTTGAGCGGGATAAGCTGTTTCTGACAAAAATAAAAAGTTATAAGCAGATGAAACGAGCATGAATAAACGATCACACACAACGGGATGATTATTATGCGAGTTCCATATGACCTCAATTTAAAATTATAAACATATGAAAAGAATAATTTCCCTCGTAACAATAACAATTTTATTTTCTTACGGCAGCGCATTCAGCCAAAACACTTATGAGTTTTTAAGGATTGATATGAGTGCACGTGCCGGTGCGCTTGGCGGTAGTTTTATATCTTATTTTGATGATGCGGATATAATATTTTATAATCCCGCTGGAATGAAGCTTTCGGATGGTTCACCAATCTCATTCTCATTTACAAAACACTTGCTTGATATAAACCTTGCCAGCCTAGCTTATTCTACAGAGATAAGTAACATAGGCAGGTTTGGTGCGGCAATCCAGTATATAAATTACGGTAATTTTACAGAAGCCGATGAGTTCGGCAATAGAACCGGTGAATTTAGTGCGGGTGAACTTGCAGTACTGCTTGGTTATGCCGGAGATCTTGAAGAAAATCTTTACTATGGTGCGAATGCAAAAATAATTTATTCAAGTATAGCTGATAGATCTTCAAGCGCTGTTGCTCTCGATCTCGGAATCCATTACCAGATTCCTGCTCTTCAGATAGACATTGCGGCTGTTGCACTTAATTTAGGCACACAGCTATCTTCTTATATCGATACAAATGAAGACCTGCCGGTTGATGTTGCAATTGGTGTTTCAAAAAGATTGGAAAATCTGCCACTGAGGCTCTCTCTCGATTTTCACAAATTGACTGAAAAACGTGATGATTTTATTCAGCACTTTAAAGCGTTTTCAATTGGAGCAGAATTTTATTTAAGTAAGGTATTTGCTCTAAGATTTGGATATGATAATGAAAAACGTTCTGAGCTTAAAGTAGGCACAACTGCCGGTATTGCCGGGTTTAATGCGGGTCTTGGCATAAATATTTCCAGCTACAGATTCGATTATGGTTATTCATCAATGGGAAAGATCGGCGCCCTGCATAGAATTAGTTTGGTTACAGCGTTTTAGAACATTCTAATACTAAACTCTTATTTCTATTACCATATTGTACATGCTCTGCACTTTTTTTAAGTGCTGTAATAATTGTCATCATCGGCAGACTATATCATAAACAGTCTCAACTAACCGTAAAACTTAAATCCGCCAAAAACTCGTTTGAAGTAATCTCATCACAAAATCTAATCTAATTAATTTAAAGCAAGAAGAATTAGAATTATTTCTAAAGACTTCTGAATATTTCAATCATCACGGTCATGCTGAATTTATTTCAGCATCTTTTGCGTGATTTTGAAATAAATCTATCTACTGATAGGTAGATTCAAAATGACAGTTTTTTAAAATGTTATTCTTCAGAAGTCTCTCTAAAAATTTCGTCCCCTGTTTCCTAAATTCTATTTTTTGTATTTTGATTGATAATGATCAAAATTATTATTTGAATATTCAGAATTTTGTGAGATTAAAAATAAAATGAGAATTATTATTGCCGGGATGGGTGATGTGGGTTATCATCTTGCCAAAGAACTTTCCAGCGAATCCCATGATATAATTGCGATTGATAATAATCAGCAGCGGCTTTCGCGTATAGATTCGATGGCTGATATTTTAACCATGACTGGTTCATCAACTTCTTTAGAAATATTAAAAAAAGCAAAAATAAGTGATGCCGAACTCTTTGTTGCAGTTACATCTTCGGAAGACACAAATATTTCCAGCGCAATTCTTGCTAAAAAAATGGGCGCTAAAAAAACCATTGCACGTATTGCAAATGCAGAATACCTATCAAATGATGTTGAGGTGAATTTTAAAGAACTCGGCATAGATTTTATGCTTTACCCCGAAGAGCTTGCCGCACAGGAAACAGTAAATCTTATAAAAAGAACTGCAGCAACCGACCTTCTTGAATTTGAAGGCGGTAAGGTTACAGTGATGGGATTGAAACTGGACAAAAACGCGCCTATCATAAATAAAACATTAGCTGATGTCGCCCATGAACATCAAAACATCGATTTTAGGATTGTGGCAATTTACAGGAATTTTAGAACGATAATTCCAAGTGGAAAAGACCGCTTTATTGCAAACGACCAGGTGTTTGTGATTACAAAACCTGAAGGTATTGAGCTAATATTGAAGCTTGCCGGTAAGGAGAATATTAAATTCGATAATATTATGATTTTGGGGGGGAGCAAAATTGGAAGAAGAGTATCAGAGCTTTTACAAAAAGATATGACCATCAAATTAATTGAATCGAATGAAGATAAATCTTTTTTGTTAGCTGATGATCTTCCCGGTACGTTGGTTATTCAAGGAGACGGGCGCGATATTGATCTTCTTGCACAGGAAGGTATAATTGATGTTGATGCTTTTGTTGCCGTTACTGATGACGCTGAAACCAACATTATAACTTGTTTAATGGCAAAACATCTTGGTGTAAAAAAAGCGATTGCGCTGGTGGATAAAGCGGATTATATTCCTCTTACACAAACAATAGGCTTGGATTCACTTATAAACAAAAAACTTATTGCTGCAACCAATATACTTCAGTTTGTCCGTAGAGGAGAAATAATTTCTCAAACAACTTTGGAAGGAATCGATGCACAACTGTTTGAATATGTTGTTCAGCCAAATTCTCCCATTACAAAAAAACCGGTTAAAGATATCGGCTTTCCAAAAGATGCTATTATCGGTGGAGTTATCCGCGGAGAAACAAGTTTTATAGTCGTTGGTGATTCACAAATTCAAGCACATGATAAGATTGTTATCTTCTCACTTCCGAGTGGTGTAAAGAAAATAGAAAAGCTATTTAAATAGTCAGTTATTCTCTCTATATGAATTTTAAAATTATATTAAGAATTATCGGTTTTCTTTTAATGCTTGCAGGCATCTTTATGATGCTTGGAATTCCTTTCTCCATCTATTATAAGTCCGATGATATTTCAGCATTATTACAGTCCGGCATTTTTACTTCAGCGGTAGGATTGATAATTTGGTTTTTTACCCGTGACCCGCAAAATAAAGAACTTGGTAAAAGAGAAGGATATCTTATAGTTACCCTCGGCTGGTTATCGATGGCTCTTTTTGGTTCAATACCGTTCATGCTCTACGGTGCTATCCCTAATTTCGCGGATGCTTTTTTCGAAACGATGTCAGGTTTTACAACCACAGGAGCAACTATTTTGACCGATATTGAAGTTGTTCCCGCCGGACTTCTTTTTTGGCGAAGCTTAACTCAATGGCTTGGCGGAATGGGAATTATTGTTTTATCGCTGGCAATCTTGCCCATACTCGGTATTGGCGGAATGCAGTTATTTACAGCCGAAGTACCCGGAATCACAAAAGATAAACTTCATCCCCGAGTTAGAGAAACCGCAAAACGGCTTTGGGGTATTTATGTTATTTTCACTTTTACCGAAATGATCCTGCTTCTAATCGGCGGAATGAATCTCTTCGATGCAATTAACCATTCATTTACAACTATGGCAACCGGTGGTTTTTCAACTAAGAATGCAAACACTGCTTATTTCACTTCGCCGTTTATACAATATGTTTTTATAGTTTTTATGTTATTTGCGGGAATGAATTTTACAATTCATTATCTCGCCTTTCACGGTAAGTTTGAATTTACAAAAATCAACACCGAATTCAGGTTTTATGTTTTTTTCATCGCAATTGTCACTGTGATAGTTGCGGTTGCTCATTTGCCTCATGTAAGTTTTAACATTGAAGAATCATTTAGGCAGGCGTTGTTTCACGTAACATCACTTGTTACCACAACAGGTTACGTCTCATCCGATTACGAAAACTGGGCACCGTTTTCAAGGATGTTCTTCTTTACACTTTTGTTCATCGGTGGTTGTGCCGGTTCCACGGGCGGCGGAATAAAATTTGCGAGACATTATCTGCTTATAAAAAACAGTTCACTCGAATTGAAAAGACTCCTCCACCCTCGCGCAATTATTCCTGTAAGGTTTAACGGTAAAGCTGTCGGGGCTGATATTATTTTGAACGTACAGGCATTTTTTATTTTTTATATCGGAATAACTGTTTTAGGCGCAATAGTTCTTTCATTTTTCGGATTAGATTTTATTACAGCCGCCGGTGCGGTTGCTACTTGTATTGGAAACGTGGGACCGGGAATTGGTGCTGTGGGTCCTCTGAATAATTTCGCCGAGCTCCCTGATATGGCAAAGTGGATTTTAAGCTTTTTTATGCTGCTCGGAAGGTTAGAATTATTTACAGTGTTATTAATTTTCACACCCGCTTTCTGGAAATCTTAACCGGAAATCTTACCAATTTTCTTTTTAATGCTCGATTCCACACAAAATTTGTGACACCATAATTATTCACCAATCCCTTTTAGTACAGATAATTTTCTGGAAAAACACTATATTTGCAATCCATTTTATTTGATAGGCTATGGGCGGAAAAGAATTATTAAAAAAATATAAAAATCCTAAAAATTTCTTTAACAGGGATTTAAGCTGGGTTCAGTTTAACAAACGTGTGCTTGATGAGGCACTCAATCCTAATCTTCCTCTTTTAGAAAAAGTGAAATTTATTTCTATTTTTTCTTCAAACCTTGATGAATTTTATATGATTAGAATTTCCGGTTTGAAAGAACAAATTGCTGCAAATATTCATGAACCGACTATCGACGGTCTTACCCCATCTGAACAGGTAATACGAATAGAAAAAGCTTTGAAGCCTTTGATTAAGCAAATGAATGATTTATGGATGAAAGAAATTGTTCCTGGTTTAAAAAAGCACGGTGTGGAGCTATTAAGATTTACAGAATTTGCTGAAGCGGACAAAATAAAACTAAGAGACTATTTCACGAAGGAAATTTATCCAATTCTTACTCCTCTTGCTTTTGATCCAGGAAGACCGTTTCCGTACATATCGAATCTCAGTTTAAACCTGGCTATACTTGTAAAAAAACCCAACGGTGAAAATCATTTTGCGAGGATAAAAGTACCGAATATTATTCCACGATTATTACAGGTAGATAATATTTTAAAACCGGGGGAAAGACCGGGTTCGAATAGAAAATTTAATGCAAAATTTGTTTGGCTTGCCGATCTGATACGAGAAAATCTTGATATGCTCTTTCCCGGATTGGAGGTTGTTGAGGCACATCGTTTTAGAATAACCCGTGATACTGATATTGAACTTCAGGAAGATGAAGCTGATGATCTGCTTCGTGTGATAGAAGAAAATATACGCCAGCGAAGATTCGGTTCGGTTGTTAGAATGGAAGTAACAAGCCATATTCCCGAATTTATGCTCGATACTCTTATGGAGAACCTTCGGATAACAAGGGACGATGTTCATGTGCTTGATGGACCATTAGGGCTTAGTGATCTGATGACACTTTATAAACTTCCGCTTCATCAACTAAAAGAAAAACCGTACTATCCTGCAACACCAAAAATATTTGAAGATGATGAGGATATTTTCAGCACAATAAAACAGCGTGATGTTCTTTTGCATCATCCATATCATTCATTCAAACCGGTTATAGATTTTATCAAGCAGGCAGCAGGCGACCCCGATGTTATGGCAATAAAGCAAACTCTTTACAGGGTTGGCACCGATTCGCCGATAATTAAATGCCTGATTGAAGCTGCCGAAAGAGGTAAACAAGTTGCTGTGCTGGTAGAATTAAAAGCAAGGTTTGATGAAGAGAATAATATATTTTGGGCACGAGAGCTTGAAAAAGTTGGAGTGCACGTTGTTTACGGTCTTGTTGGTTTGAAAACCCACGCTAAAATGACCTTAGTTGTTCGAAAAGAATTCGACGGTGTTAAAAGGTATGTTCATATGGCAACCGGTAATTACAATGCAATAACTGCCAAACTTTACACCGATCTTGGTTTATTTACATGCGATGAAGATATTTGCGCGGATGTTTCGGACATTTTTAATTATTTAACAGGATATTCAAAACAAAAAGATTACAGAAAACTTATTGTTGCTCCTGTCAACATGCGCAATCAAATGATTGAAAAAATTGTTAGAGAAATAGAAAACATTAAAGCTGGCGGCGAAGGAAAAATAATCTGGAAATTAAATTCTTTGGTAGACCCCACAATTATTAGTGTGTTGTACGAGGCATCCACCCTTGGTGTGAAAATTGATTTAATTGTAAGAGGAATTTGCTGCCTTATACCTAATGTACCCGGTTTAAGTGAAAACATTAATG
>JBATTD010000016.1:0-2081 GCA_049670345.1 Ignavibacteriaceae bacterium | reverse complement strand
GTCTCGAACCACCGACCCTCTGCTTAAAAGGCAGATGCTCTACCACGGAGCGACGCGCCCTTAAAAATTAAGAAAGCAAGTATATGAATATTGCAAAATTAATACAACTTTAAGCAACTTAAGGAATAAACGTTATGTCGGGAGCAATAAATAAAAACGCAAAAATTTTAATTTGTGATGACGACGAAACCCTATGTTATTTACTAAAAGAGCAACTGCTTGAAGAAGGTTTTGCAGTTGATACCGTATATGATGGTAAGTATGCAATTGAAAAAGTAAAATCTGATATTTATGATGTTCTTCTTCTTGATCTTAATATGAAGGAAGTACATGGCGAAGAAGTTTTAAAATTTGTTACCGAATATAATTCTACAATTCAGGTTATCATACTTTCAGCACAAGGGGAAATGCGAAAAGCAATTGAATGTATTAAAGCCGGCGCTTACGATTTTATTACCAAACCTTATGAATTCGATAATCTTTTAATAACACTTAGGAGAACTATAGAGCATAAAAATCTTATTATAAAAACAGAACTTCTTACTAAAGAAATACATAAAAAAGGATCGGATACAATTGTAGGAGAAAGCCCTTTATTAAAGCGCGTATTAAACCTCGCAGATAAAGCTGCGATGTCCGATTCAAATATTCTGATTGAAGGTGAAACAGGAACAGGTAAGGAACTTATGGCAGAATTCATTCACAAACATTCTGCAAGAGCCGAAAAGCCATTTGTCGTAATTAACTGTGCATCGCTTCCCGATCAGTTGATTGAAAGTGAATTGTTTGGTCATGAGAAAGGTGCATTTACCGATGCAAAAAGTGCTAAACAGGGATTGGTTGAGATTGCTCATGGCGGAACTCTTTTTCTTGACGAAATTGGCGAATTGAGTTTAGCCCTTCAGCCAAAACTTTTACGCTTTTTGGAAAACGGAGAGTACAGAAGAATTGGCGGTATAACAAATTTAACTTCAAATGTTAGGGTGATTGGTGCAACAAACAAAAATTTGTTAGATGAGTCAGAACAGAAAAATTTCAGAAAAGATCTGCTCTTTAGGCTAAATGTAATTACTTTAACAATACCACCCCTAAGAGACAGAAGAGAAGATATCCTTCTGCTGGCAAATTATTTTCTTAAAAAGAAATCACCAGTCAGAACCCCGAAACAGTTATCCCCTGAAGCTGAAGAATTATTACTCAGCTATTCATTCAACGGAAACATTCGCGAACTTGACCACATAATAGAACGCGCAATAATTTTTGCTGACAGCGAATACATTTCCCCCGATGATCTTAACCTTCCTAACGTTTACCAGAAAGGGATACACAGTCTGCAAAGTGAAGAGAATGATGAAATAGAAGAAATTTTAAGTATGGAAGATTTGGAAAGATGGCATATTCAAAAAGTATTGAATAGAAATCATTGGGATAGGACAAGAACAGCTACCCAGCTTGGAATAAGCCCTAAAACTCTTTACACAAAAATTAAAAAGTATGAATTAAGACCGGTCAGTTTTTAATGTCCGATGATATACTTTCTAAGTGCGCCGCCGAAGAGTTTTTGGCTCTTCAGAATGCGGCTATTGCAATTGCAAAAAACAACCTGAAAATCGCCTGGTATAATCAAAGCTTTAAGAAAAATTTTGGCGCCGGCAGAATAAAAGGCCTAAGTATAACCAATCTGTTTTCTATTTCGGAAACAAAAATTCTTTCTAACATTAAGTCCCAAAAGCCGTTTGTTCATCCACTGGCAGAATCAAACAGTAATGTTATTATCACACCTATATTTAAGAAGACGAAAAAAAAGCCGTTAGAAGGATATTTCATTGAGTTAGTTCAGTTAAAGCAAAGTGAAAACGGATTAAATGTTGATTTAGATTTGGTTGAGCAAAACATTGCATTTTTAAGTGAACTTGAAAAACTTCTTGTACTTCTTGTTAAGGAAAATTCGCTTGAACACATATCCGAGCAAATAATTTCAAAAAGTGTAGAAATAAGCAAAAGCAATTTCGGGCTGATCGTTTATCAGAATGACAATGAAAAATATGAATTTCAATTTCACAACACTAATAAGTTTATTA
>JBATTD010000015.1:0-2275 GCA_049670345.1 Ignavibacteriaceae bacterium | reverse complement strand
ATCTTATACCTTCCCCAAATAAGGCACGATTTGTTAGTACACCGGTAAGGTCGTTTTCATACTCATACATTGCTGAGTTAAAGGATTCTGTTCTGAAGAAAATTATTCTTGCGTAAAAATTAAAGTCGTTATTGGAGCTAAATCGTACATCCTGGTAGAATAAATACCCGTCTTCCACTGCATTTATTTGAGCAACTTTGTAATTGTTAAATTCAAACCTTCCTCTTAAACGTAATCTTTTTGTTGGACTGTAAATCAGTTCCAACCTTACAACCTGGCGTAATCTTTTAACTAATTGTTTTGTGTTATCAATTACTGTGTTTATATCTTTGTTCTCATATTTATAACGGATTCTTGTCTCAAGCCGGGGTAGTGGTTTGCTGATTATGTCCGTTAAAAATTCATCACCGTTGCTTGGAAGCGGATTAGAAAATGTTGAAAACGGAAACTTAAATTGATCGTAATAAAAATTAATTAATCCGACCGGTGTTCGCCACTTTAAACCTGTATAAATTCCAAATTCGTTTGTTGTTGCGCCTGATCGTTCACCAAAAGCGTATCCATGAAGACTAATATAATTTCTCGGATAACTTCTAATAGAAGTAACGAAAGAAAAATCCCTACCGATAAAAAACTGAAACGAATTTATTGATGCAACAGAAGTACCGTTGTAAGCAAACTCGCCAAACACACTTATATTGTTATAATAGAAATCGTAAAAGAAGGAAGTATAATTAAATTTCCGTCCCGTTAAATCGAACACACTTGAGGGTAAAAAACTATTTGAAAATTCCGATTGATAAAAAAGAATACCTGTGCGGAGAAAATCTTTATATTCATAATCGATTCTTGCACCAAACAGTTGCTCATCGGCAGCGTGCCTTTTCCTTATCTCATTTTGCGTTCTGTGAAATCCATCAATTGGCGTAGAGATTATATCTCCTGTTACTGTGTCTATATTAGCATCCAATTTATTTTTAGAATAGAAAGCTGAAAAAATAAACTCATTAATTTTGATTGAAGCAGCAGCACCGCGCAAAAAATTTGTTTCCGTTGCACTTGTGTATGGTTTAATGAGATGATCTCTTTTTTTAACTGGATAGATTGCATCGGCTCCTTTTGAAAAGCCGTACGGACTCCACATTGCTAAACCTTGTCCAAATTCAACAAGGTAATCACTTAATACAAATCTGTGCAGAATACCAAGATCGCGAATAGCAAAATGGTATGATGTGAATTCGTTAAGTGATAATTCCCCGGGATCCTTTTCGGCAAGAACACCGACCTGGAAATTAGCATCGTATCTAATAATCAACCGATTGTAAACCCGCGGTTTTGTTCCTTCAAATCTGTTTTCAATAAATCCTCTTCTTGTTTGTAAATCGTTAGAAACACGGCTGCGAAGAAGCAATTTGGTTTTTGAAAAGACAAGGTCGATTGTCCCTTCATCTTTTCTATCTGTTTCCACCACCTCTTCTGTTCTTGAACAAATTAAATATGGTTTTATCTTATTAACGAATTCAGTGCTTAAACCATGCACCGCATTTAATTCATCAACCGAGAAAAAATTCCCATACTTCTTTCTATGATTAACAATTAATTTTGTTGGCTCAAGATCAATAGCAGGAATTTGCTGTAGTTCGGAAACTTCGGCTGTATTAATATCTATCGGGTTTAATAAAAGCTGTTCAATTAGTTCGTAAAGATTGGAATCATCTTCTTCATTTGTTGGCTCTTGTAAAAGATCTTCAAGCACTTCTTCTGCAATTAAATATGTTGAATCGGTTTGAGCAGAAGAATTATAGAACGGGAATAAAAAGCAGAGTAAGACAATATGATTGAATATTTTCACTTGGTTTAATCGCTTAATAAATTATTCAATTCCGAGATGTTTTCTTATTGCATCAGAACGATAACCATTCTTCCCGAAACTAATTATCAATCCTGCCTGATGTGTCAATCCGAGGTCTTGATGGGTGAACACTGCATAATCTAAACTGATAATTGAATAGTTTATTCCTATTCCTGCTGCATAGCGTGCGGGTTCGTTTTGGAATCCAACTCTTAGAGAGAGATATTCAATTATATTATATTCTAACCCAAACTGAACTGACGGTTTGTAACGAATGTCTTTTTCGACTGCTAGGTTTATGATTAACGTTTTAATTAAATCATAACTGAATCCTATTGAAAAAATAATTGGTATCTGATCATCATCGTTACCAATGCTTGCTCTGTTTATATTAGAGATTGCAAAGCCCCAACGCAATTGATG
>JBATTD010000014.1:0-5147 GCA_049670345.1 Ignavibacteriaceae bacterium | reverse complement strand
CCCATAAATATAGGCGTAGCCGGTCCAAATAGTAGTTCAGCAAGTGATACGCTGAAAAACTTCACCTTAACTCTAACAGAAAATGAAACATATGTTGCAGTGGCGAATGGTGTTTTAGATCCTGGTTCTTTTGCTTCAAATCCCGATGGTAGAAGTACTGGATTTACACTATTTATAAAAGCAATGACTAGAGAAAACGGCACCAGTTCTGATGTTGACTTTATTGTTTTACACGGTTCCAGCGATGCGCCTACCGTTGATGTACTTGCACGACGAGTTGCAACCTTAGTTGATAATGCAGCGTATGGTGATATAACAAATTACATTACAGTTCCACCTGCTTCTTACATTCTTGATGTTACTCCTGGTAGCGAAAATTCAACCATAGTTGCTTCTTTCGAAGCTGATTTAAGTGGATTAGGCGGTGGCGCTGCAGTAGTATTTGCTTCAGGTTTTCTAACCCCTGCTAATAACCAAAACGGTCCCGCATTTGGAATTTTTGCTGCTCTGCCTAATGGGGACGTAGTAGCTTTCCCACAGGTGCAACTCGCAAGATTACAAGTGATTCACAACGCTGCAGATCCCGGTGCGGTCTCAGTTGATATTTATTTAAATGGCACATTGTTATTGGATAATTTCGGATTCAGAGAAGCAACACCCTTTATTGATACCCCGGCTGGCGTTCAAATCAATATTGGTGTTGCTGCCGGAAATAGCACTTCTGCAAGTGATACATTAAAAAACTTTGCCTTAACATTAGATAACGGTGCAACATATGTTGCAATAGCCAATGGTGTATTAGATCCCGGTTCATACGCTCCAAATCCTGATGGAAGAAGCACTGCCTTTACTTTATTTATAAAAGCAATGGCACGTGAAACTGGCAACAGTACAGATGTAGATTTTTTCGTGCTACATGGCGCAACTGATGCTCCAACGGTTGATGTAATTGCAAGGGGTGTTGCTACTTTAGTTGATGATGCAACTTACAATGATATAACCGGTTATGTAAATGTTCCTCCTTCTGCATACACCTTGGATTTAACCTTAGTTGATGGTACAACTTTGGTTCAATCTTATATAGCTGATCTATCAACACTTGGCGGTGGTGCTGCAACTGTATTTGCTTCCGGATTTCTAGATCCTTCAACTAATCAAGATGGTGAAGCATTTGGATTATTCTTTGCCCTTGCTGATGGTACAGTTGGACAATTCCCGGAAGGTGTAACCAGCGTTGAAGAAATTTCATCAATTACACCGAATGATTACATTCTTACTCAGAATTATCCGAATCCGTTTAACCCTAGTACATCAATCAATTTTGCAATTCCTAATAGTGAATTTGTAACATTGAAGATTTACAACATTCTGGGTAGTGAAGTTGCTACTTTAGTAAATGAAACTTTAGAGGCAGGTTCATATATATTTAATTTCGATGCGTCAAACCTTGCCAGTGGTATTTATTTATATGAGCTAAAAGCTGGCAATTTTGTTCAAATTAAAAAGATGAATTTGCTTAAATAAGAATTTGGGAAACCGTATTAAGCTTTGCGAGTTAAATAATTATTGCTATATTTAGATACTTATTGGAAGGCTTAGTAACCAATACTCCTAGATTATAGCTTAAGCGGTTTCCCTTTTCTTTAATTCCAGTATTTTACAATTTCGTAATAATTCAGCAGATAAATTTATATTAACTTTTTATAACTATATCATAAAGTAAGATTGAAAAAAATAATAATCATAGGTTCGGGTCTTGGTGGTTTATCAACTGCCCTTCGCCTTTCAAATAAGGGCTACGATATAACCATTCTCGAAAAGCATTCAACTCCGGGTGGAAGATTGAATATTATCGAGCAGGATGATTTTCGTTTTGATATGGGCCCATCTTTCATGAGCATGACCTATGAGTTTGATGATTTATTTAAAAGCGCCGGCGTAGAGAATCCCTTGATAATGAAAGAGCTTGATCCTATCTACCAGGTGTTTTTTGAAGGAAAAGAAAAACCATTTAAAATATTTAAAGATTTAAAGAAATTAGAAAGGGAGTTTACAGGAATTGAAGATAATCTTGCTGAGAAACTTGAAAAATATTTAAAGAAAGGCGGAGAGTTTTTCCACGATACAGAAGAACAGGTTGTTAAATCAAATTATAAAAACAAACTGGATTATCTTTTAAAACTTTCAAAAGTTCCCAAAAAACATCTCCCTTACCTTTATAAAAGTATGTGGGATGAGCTTGAAAGAACATTTGATTCTGATGAAGTTAAAGTGATTTTTTCTCTTGTTGCTTTCTTTCTTGGTTCAACACCATTTCAAACTCCATCTATTTATTCGCTGCTTAATTATACTGAATTAAAGAATAACGGTTATTGGAGCGTTAACAAAGGAATGTATAGCATCGTAAGAGAAATTGTAAAAATTCTTGAAGAAAGAAATGTGAAGTTTGTTTATAATACGGAAATTGTTGGAGTTGGAAACAACAATGGAAAAGTTGCACAGATGATAGATCAAAATGGAAAAGCATGGGAAGCAGATATTTTTGTTTCAAATTCCGATGCAGCTTCCTTCAGAGGAAAAGTGTTAAACAGAAAAAAATATAGCAATGATAAACTTGATGAATTACACTGGACACTTGCACCATTCACAATTTATCTGGGTGTGAAGGGAAAGATTAACAATCTTATTCATCACAATTACTTTCTGGGAAGTAATTTTAAAGATTATGCAGATAATATTTTTACGTCATCTATCAGTCCGCAAAAGCCCTACTATTATGTAAATGCCTCCTCAAAATCTGATGAAAGCTGTGCGCCCGAAGGATGTGAAAATTTATTTATACTCTGCCCTGTTCCTGATTTAAGATATAAAAAATCGTGGGAAGACAAAGAAGAACTTGCAGAAAATATTATTAGCGATCTTTCGAACAGAATAGGTTATGATATTCAATCAAACATATTAACTAAAAAAATATTAGCCCCGGATGACTGGTAAGGAATGTTGAATTTATACCGTGGTTCGGGACTTGGTCTTGCTCACGATCTTAACCAGGTTGGTGCATTCAGACCAAAAAACAAAGACGAAAAGTTTAAAAATCTTTACTACGTTGGTGCTTCTACAACCCCCGGCACAGGCTTGCCGATGGTTGTTATCAGCTCCAAACTGGTAACTGAAAGGATTACAAATGAGTTTTCAACTTTATAAAGATACAAGCTATAAAATAAGTAAACGGTTAACTCTTTCGTACAGCACATCTTTTGGCTGGGGAATAAAAGCATTCAAACCAGAATACCGCGATCCCATATTTGCAATTTATAGTTATGTAAGAGTTGCAGATGAAATTGTTGATACATTTCATGACTTTGATAAAAAAGAACTTCTTAAGAAATTTGAAGCAGATACATGGGAAGCAATTGAAAAAGGGATTTCTACTAATCCTATTTTGCAGGCATTTCAGGAAACCGTAAATAAATACAACATAGATTTAAAACTGATAAAAGCATTTTTAACAAGTATGGAAATGGATTTATCAAACTCTTCGTACGAAAGAGGTGTTTACGACGATTATATTTACGGTTCAGCAGAAGTAGTTGGATTAATGTGTCTAAAGGTTTTTGTAAATGGCAACAAAGAAAAATATGATGAGCTTGAATACTTCGCAAGAATGCTTGGTGCTGCTTTTCAAAAAGTAAATTTTTTAAGAGATATTGAAAGCGATATTATTGAACGGGGTAGAATTTATCTCCCCGGTGTAAGTGAACTAACGTTTATAAACAATGCGAATAAAAAAGAATTGGAAAAAGAAATTGATAAAGAATTTCATTCTGCATTTATGGGTATTATAAAGTTACCGATTGGTGTAAAGCTTGGTGTTTATTCTGCATATCTTTACTACCTCATGCTCTTTAAAAAAATTAAACGAATGGATGTTGATAAGCTGATGACCAAGAGAGTAAGAATTTCTAATATTTATAAATTGTATTTGTTGTTAAAATCTTATTTCGAAATTAAACTATTAAAATTAACCTAGTTGAAATCAGAGTACCTACTATTTAATATCATCGTAATATCAGGCCCCCTGTTATTCGGTTCGATGAGGTCTTTTTATTTTTTGGATAGGGTGAAGTTTACAATTCTACCAATTCTAATTCCTGCGATATTATTTCTTATATGGGATTCCACTGTTACTTTCTCGCATTGGCATTTTAATGAAAAGTACGTGCTCGGGATAACTATTTTTAATCTGCCCATAGAAGAAATATTATTTTTTATAACCGTTCCTTTTGCGTGCCTTTTTACCTGGGAAATGATTATAAGAAGAACTAATGAAAAAGAATTAGTATGGATTAATAAAATCCGCCCATATCTTTATTTTATTATTCCAATGGGTATTTGGTTTTTTATTTCGGGTAGGCATTACACAGGGTTAGCAGTTTCATTTTTGGGCCTGGCAATTCTGTTAGATCAAGTACTTAACACAAATCTGCTTTTGAAAAGAAGATTTTATCTTTATCTATTGTTTATTCTTTTTTTTACTCTGATTTTTAACGGATATCTAACCTGGAGACCGGTAGTAACTTATGGAGTTGATTATCAACTTGATTTTAGAATAATCACAATTCCAATTGAAGATTTTGTTTACGGAACAGCATTAATATTTATGAATACATCTATTTATCAAAAAATTATTAGTCGGAAAGTGCTAACAGAAAATATCCAGACAAAAGAGAATATATCAAAAAAAAAATTATTTCATTATTCAAAGTGATATCTATAATAAATGTTAAAAAATAAATGGTATTTAATTTGTCCTTCTGATGAATTAAAGAATGAAATAGTAAAAAGGAGAATCCTTAGTAAGGATATAATCCTGTTTCGAAATTCTGACAGCTCTATTACTGCACTTGAAGACCGCTGCTGTCACAGAAATGTTAATCTTTCTTTGGGTTATATAAAAGAAGACAGAATTGTATGTGGATATCATGGCTGGCAGTATGATAAAACCGGGAAATGCGTAGAAATTCCTTCTCAACTTCCTGGCGATAAAATCCCTCCTACTGCGATGGTAAAAAAGTACCCGGTAAAAGATTTTAATAAGTGGGTATGGGTTTTTGTAGGTGATGAAGGTATGGAAACAAGTACTGAAC
>JBATTD010000013.1:0-4636 GCA_049670345.1 Ignavibacteriaceae bacterium | reverse complement strand
GGCTAAGTGTGAGTGAAGTTGATTTTAAAGCTTCGAGAAAACTCGGTTTTTAAAAATTGTTCGAGATTGTCTACCAGCTTTCCACTTGCAACCCCCACCCTTTGTTTCGGGTGGATAGGTGGTCAGTCAGTGCCACCTCTAATTTCAATTCTAAGCAATAAATCACCGTCTCAACTAACGATTTCTGAAAGAACTAATTGATTAGGTAATATGATCTGGATTGGAATACTTATAATAAAAAACCCCTGCCTATGTTATTAAGCAGGGGTTGCAAGAAAGTTTGATAAACTTAAAATGATTGTTCAATTAACAAATCCTCTTCTAATTGTCATCTTTCCTCAAGAGTAACAATACCAATATCTGTATTTTGATTAGCTACAACACTCACATCGGTTATTGTCGTGTCTCGATACATTATAGTATCTGCAGGGACAATGTGAACATCGTATGTTCCCTGCAGTAATGCCATCAACTTAAATAAGCCATTAATGTCAGTAAATGTTGAAACTGTGTCTGCACCTACAATAGTCCAGATTACTGGGTTCGTAACCAGGGGCAATACTTGTCCGGAAATCGAACCTGATATGACTACCGGAACAACTCTTATAGTTGGTTTAAGTTTATATTCCCCGTTTCCAGTAATGTTAATTGATTTATCAACATTGAAATCTAAATACAATTCGTATAGATTCCCACCTTCAATTTCAAAGGAATGATTTAATTTTATTCCTGTCTGAGTACCGCTTGGAATTGTTAGATGATGTTTTATACCATTGTCTATCACATAGTTACTATCTTCAACAATTAATCTAATCTGGGTATATTTTCCTGCTGGTAAGGATGTATCTCCTAGTACTACATTTGCACCATTTTGCAATAGCAGCAAATCAAAATATCTCAGCGAGTCATTTATTACTGTCCAGCTTCCTTGAGTAGAATCTGTGCCGGCACTATGTACTTCCACTCTTGATACACATATTATAACAGAATCTAAAGTTGATGGAGAATCAATTAAGATTAATTTGATTGAACCCTCAGAGGGAGTGTTATTACCCGGAAGTGGTTCAGTAATATTATTTTCTGAACATTGCCAAATGGTTACTAATAAAATTAGTAAAATAAAAATTGTTTTTGCTTTCATATTCTATCCTCAATAAATGAAATCATAAAAGAAATGGTTCTAGTGGAAAACATATCTGACATCAACTTAATAATTACGCAATTTTTATACCACCCAATTAATTTGCACCTGGCTAAATAACACTCACCTAAATCTCCAAATTATTAAGAAATTAGCATCATCCAGTTATTAAAAAAAGACACAGCAAATAAATTGAAAGAGACAACTGTTTCAAACATAGATCATTCTGTCACTTTCTTCAACACTTGTCAGGCATCGCTATTTTGATAAACCACATTCTTGGTCTTGATTTTTACTTTCTACTGATAGTAACAATGAGTTACTATTTTTAACGCAACAAAATTTCACAAACTAATGCAAACATTATCTTAAGAATTAAAAGCAGGCATAAAATGAAATTGTTAATAAAACCCCCTACCAACCTGTCTACCGTCAGGCAGGCTTTCATTGATAGGTATTAGAGCCTTTCAGGAAATCAAGGTATTGTTAGATGATAAATATTGTCCCACTTTTGATATACAGAGAAGTAAAGTTCCTTTGCCAGGGTAGAATAGATAACAGACCAGGTTGTGCCTTTTTGTGTTACGTCTTGTAGGATTCTCATACCGGCTTTCCACTGCACAATTCCCTTTTTCTTCTCGAGAGTTTCGGATATGCTTTTATAACGCCAGCATTGATCTCTAAGGTCTGCATCCAAAACATTGTATATAGGTTTTGTTGTTAGCACCTGCCAAGATTTATCTTTGTATATTTTTCTCCATTGATCTTGATCATATTCCAGAATCACAGACCGCCCTGATGAATCAGTGACGATAAAATGGCCGTTTAAGGAATTTTTATTGAGATCAAAGGGGATGAACTTTTCGACCAGATTCACGGCTTCTTCAACGTTTTTCGTTTGATCAAGAATTTTGCGCATCAAGAAGGTGATGAACACCAATTCTTTCCCTATTTTTGGTTTGTGAGTTGTTTGCCTTACACCTGCTACAGCTACAGCAAGACCGTGTTCATTGATCCCATCCATTGCATAAAAAGGAGCTAGAAGTAGTTTATTTCCTAACTCACTTGAACTTATTTGTTCTAAATCTATATTTAAGGGGAAACCTAAATCGATGGCTCTGGAAAAGGAAATCGAAGTGTATCCTTGGGGTGGGTGATAGAGACTGATGATAATAGAACCCACATTTTGATTATCCCAATTTCTACCCATTATGACAGAATTCTCAGTGGCTGATGAGAATACACTGCAATATCGCCAGGTTTGATTGATAAGAGGATTATCAATAGCCTCTTGGTTTTCCATTTGAAAGATATCCTCATTATCACCATAGTGAGTCAATAGATAAAGGCCATCTTGATAAAGACCAACTGTGCCTTGGACTTTTACCAGACTTTGCAATGTTCGAGATATATCAGAATCTGAAACAGGCTGATCGAATTTCAAATCAATAATTGATTCCTGAGCTGAAACAAAACCTGAAATCGTAAATAATAAAATTACTGTTAGGAAGATTGTTTTTGTCTTTTTGTTGTCAATTAGCATATTGAAAATATCCAAGTTATGTTCATAGTATATGTAAATATATAGACACAATAAAGCTTGATTGGGTTACATTTCTAATAAGTGTATTTAATAAAATTTAATATACAATTTGTGCCAGCTTCCCACCAACAACCCCCACCCCTGTGTTTTTAGTTGATTGGTATTCAATCAAGTAATCAAATCATACTAACTATTTAAAATATATACATTTACATCTGATAATAAGTCAGATGTATCAATTTTTATTTCATCAACCCCATCTTCTTAGTCTCAACAAAATCTCCTGCTTGGAGTTGTGCTTAATGCTGCTTTGTTGTTTTGGGCTGCGGGATAGCCGATTCCCAGTTATGATCTTTGAAAAATTGTGAATGTAATACAACCTTTAGGATGTATTTAGTGTCTAAATATTAAAAAAGAAAATGTTATTGAAAAAATCAGTTTACTTGCAGTTTATATTTTTTTTCTCCCTCACAATAATTGCGCAGCAGAAAATAAATCTTGATGAGGAATTCTCTATTGCAGAAAAGGAAAGAACTTCATACTGGAAGCAGGACCTATTCGAAAAAGCAATTGAATCTATGAAAAGGGTATATAATGTGTATTCGGCCGCTGATTCCGTTGAAAAGAAGAAAAATTCCGGCAGATTTGAGGAGTTAAATTATAATATCGCACGTGCATATTCTCTTTTAAACCAGCCGGATTCTGCAGAAGCATATCTTCAAAAATATTATAACCTTGCATATACAACTTATTCCACCTACTACCGAGATATAAATTATTATCATCTTAATAGAGATACCGACCTGGATAATATAAGAAGCAATAAAAATTTTCAGGATCTTTTAGTGCGGTTCAAGGAAGTAGGATGGGAAAAAATTCTTAAAGAATACAAAACATATAAAGCAATTGGATCAAAACTAACTCCTTTTATATATGTTAATGAAGATTGGGAATACCTGCCGCAATTAAAAGAGAAATATAAACTCGATTCAATTGCCGGTCCTGGTGATGATGTATCAAAAATAATTAAACTTATGAAATGGGTGCATATAACGATAAGGCACAATGGTAATTCAGGGGAGCCGGTAGATAGGCATGCCGATGCCCTAATTGAATTATCCCAAAAGGAAAAAAGTGGGCTTAATTGCTGGATGCTTTCAACTGTATTAAATGAAATATATCTTGCAATGGGCTTTAAATCAAGAATAGTTTCCTGCTATCCAAAGGGAGATCCCTCAATAACACATGAATGGCACGTGATTGTGGAAGTGTTTTCAACTTCCCTTAACAAATGGCTTTGGATGGATCCTTCTTTCGAGACCTATATAAAAGATGATAAAGGTAATTTATTAGGCATAGTGGAAGTAAGGGAGAGGCTCATTAACGGATTATCTGTTTTTGCAGCACCGGAAATAAACTGGAACGGTAGGCCCTATGAAGGGGGAAGCGACAGATATTTATATGATTATATGATTAAAAACCTTTTCAGGATTTCAATACCTTTATACAGCATTCCGGCTTATGAAATGAGCCCCCGCAAGATAAGGATTTATGTAGAACTGCTTCCCGAGGGTTATAACCCGAGAAATGTTAAATTTCACGAAATTACAGGTAAATATTCAAGCACAATTTATACAACAGATGATAAACAATTTTGGGCAGGTCCTGATAGTAAATAAAAAGGTTTTAAAAAATTAGTGGGTTGACCATTGCAGACGATTGTCAATTAAAAAATAGAAAATTATGTTACTCCGATAATTAGAGTAGGTAGGAGAAAAAATTTAAAAATAAAAACCCCCACCAACCTGCCTACCGTCAGGCAGACTTTCATTGATAGTAGCATAATAAAATCATGCACTTTTTGTTACTTCATTTACACTTTTAATAGCTGAACTAAAAAACAGATTTTTAGAAATGTTTATCAAAAGAATATTGAAGAAGAAGATTGTAAC
>JBATTD010000012.1:0-7289 GCA_049670345.1 Ignavibacteriaceae bacterium | reverse complement strand
TATTTATAATGATGTGGATGGTTTCCCTCAGAGTTGGAGCAAAACTTTTCAATCAACAAGTCATGTTGTTCACTTCGAAGAAGATTCAATATTTGAAAGAATGGGATATTCATCTTCCGGAGACATTGATCACTGGTTTTGGGGAAAAGCAACTGCCCAGGATAGACATTCAGTTTTTGGTTTCGAACATAGATTTGATGAATTTACAAACAGAGCACAAGATTCCAATTACGTAACACTTAGAGTGCAAATGCACGGAATGACCAATAGCATTTGGTGCACTACAGATCATAAAGCTGAAATTTATTTAACCGATCAGCCAATAGGATTTACCATTTGGGACGGGCAGGAAGCTGAACTTTTTGAAAAAGACTTTTATATATCTGAAGACAGTATACATATATTTCCAACGGGAAACAGATTAAATGTTTTTGTGAGAGGTGATATCTGTACAAATATTGATAATGATGAGATAAGAATTAATTGGTACGAATTTGAATATTGGAGGAATTTAAAAACTAATCCGGATAATTTTATTTTTAAATCTCACGAAGGCGGGAATATAAGATTCTGGACATTCGACTGGTTAAAAAATAATATGAAGATCTATATTCCCGAAAGGAATAAGATGATCAGCAATCCTAATATAACCAATGATCAATTCAATTCTGTTTTCTTTGTTGATACTGCAAATGTAGGAACCGAATATTTTTGTGTTGCGGATAATTATTTTCTTGGTGTAGATTCTATTGTTAGCGATCAACCATCAAATTTAAGAGACATATCAAACGGAGCTGATTATATAATTATTACACATCCTGACTTTTTAAGTGCAGCTCAAGATCTATCTGATTTCAGGAGTGTTAATTTTCCTGATCCGGACATTGAAAATGCACGTACGGTTGTTGTAGATGTAAATCAGATCTATGATGAATTCTCATATGGATTATTAGAACCAAGTGCTTTAAAGAAATTTGTAGAATATGCCTTTCAAAATTGGCAAAGTCCAGCTCCTTCTTATATCGTTTTAATGGGCGATATGAGTTATGATTATAGGGGTTTAATAGAAGGTAGCTATAAGAATTTTATTCCTTCTATAAAATTCTTTGCTTTCACTTACGGATGGGCAGCAAGCGATAATTTAATTGTTTCAGTTTCAGGCACAGATGTAGCACCCGATTTGGCTATTGGTAGATTGTCCTGTGAAACTATTGAGGAAGCCAATATTTTGGTTGATAAAATTATACGATACCCTGACGACAATTCAAAGCCCTGGAAACAAAATACTATTTTCCTTGCTTCAGGTTTAAGCGAAGATGATGAAAATCAGTTTGGATTTAATGATGCAAGTTTATTATTAGGCAATACTTACGTTTTACCATTTGGTTACACGGCTGATTTTGTGCTTAGATATCCCACCAAACCCGAGCATGAACCTCATCAGGGAGAGGGACCAAGAATGCGGGCTGAAATTGATGAGGGGGCTGCATTAGTTAATTATTACGGGCATGGTGGTGGATTGCAATGGGATCTTGTTTTTCTGGATGATGATATTGACTTATTAGAAAATGGCGGAAGACTGCCTGTGGTTTTAAGTGTAACTTGCTACACGGCTCACTTCGATAATCAAAAAGTATTTGGTGAACATTTTAACCTTGTACAAAACAAGGGCAGCATAGGTTTTTTTGGAAGTTCTGGATTGACCTATTGGGGTATTGGGAAAGCTATTAACAATAAATTATTTAACGAGTTATTCGTTACAAAAAATATGATTATTGGTAAAGCAATAATGAATTCAAAAAATCAAGTGCCATCTTCAGGAATTTACGCCACACAAATTAATTTACTTTCTTATTTGGGAGATCCCGCATTGAGTATAGCATTTCCTTTACTCCCTGATTTTGTAGTTTCTTCATCTGATATAACAATTTCACCTGAAAATCCCCTTGTAGAGGACACATTAACAGTAAAAGTAAACATCATGAACCTTGGCAGGACTTTTCCAAACGACAGTGTCACCGTCGAATTATTTATAAGTTCATCAGATACAAGTTTTCAAGCTGGATCAATCAAGCGCCCTAATTTTGGAGAGAAAGATTCAGTTTTTTTTACTTGGGTTCCCACAAAGGGGAATCTCTTTAAATTAACTGCAAAAGTTAATGAAACAGATATAATTGATGAGAAGGATCATTCGGATAATATTGCAGAGCAGTTCTTCGTAGTCTTTAATCTTAGTGAGCCAAACGTGCTCAAACCAATTGATGGTTTTTCAACAGATGAGCCGTCGGTAAAATTTCTTTTTTCAGATGTTGGTCATTACGTTAATAAAGATTTGATATACTATATAGAGATTGATACATCTTTTGGTTTTGACAACCCTCTGATTAGTTCTCCGGAATTAACTTCCGTTGCTGCTATTGTTGAATGGCAATCACCAAATCTCCAAACAGCTGTTTATTTTTGGAGAGCAAGAATTTTTGACGGGACAGAATACGGAAACTGGAATGCGATCAGGAGTTTTTCTATATCGGATAGTGCAGTTAACGGTTTTTTTGCAACAGATAAAATTCTTAAAACATTTGAACTGTACAATGTAGATTATTCAGATTCTTCAAAAAGTTTAAAACTAAATACGGATCCATTACCTGCTAAACCAACTATTAATACCTTATTAAAAGAAATTAGTATAAACCCACAACTACCTGATAGCATAAAACCCACAGCATTAACTACGGATGGTACATATCTTTATTTCGCAAATATGTGGTGGTATGCAACTCAAACAGATCGTAAATCAATGATATATAAAGTTGGTACCGGAAATAATGGAACAGTTGAAGGTCAGTTTTATGGTACTTTTTCGAATTTTCGTGATTCTATTTTTAATTCAATGGTGTATCATAGTGATGGTTATATTTATGTTCCGACTGGAAAATCCCATCAGATAACAAGGATAAGTGTTGCTACTGAAGAAATTGACACTGTTGTTGTTCCACCTGGTTTGTTAAGATGGGAAAACTCAACTGCAACCGACGGCCCTGTCTACCTGAATTCGGATGGGAATTACGTTTATAATTTAACCCTTTTTGATCAGTCTGGTGATCCTACTTATACACTCAGAACATTTGATCCATCAAATAATTGGTCGTTAGCTAGGCCGGATCTAATACTATCAGGGACTAGTTATAGTGGATTTTCCGGTTTCTTTGTTCATGGTGATTATATTTATCCAATAAGAAATCAGTACGGTACTGTCCGTATGAGGAGAATTCGCTTAAGCGATGGAATTTTTGAGGCAGAATGGGTAATTGTCCCTTATGGGGGGCAATATGCCTGGTGTTTAGACTGGGAAAATGATGAAATATATGCATCTACTCATGCTGTTAATGTACCGGTTATAGAACCTGAATTTCATAGGTTTGCTGGTAATTATATAGATGCTAATGGTGAAATTTCAACTAAACCTATTGGACCGGTTGCTTGGTGGAATAAATTAAATTATGATTTTTATAAACCAACAGAAACCGGCGATCATCAGGTAATTCTTTTTGGATTAAATAGTACAACGAAAAATTGGGATACATTAAAAGTAGATGCACCCGCGATTTATCCATTAAACAATATTAGTGCAAAAGACTACCCCAAACTCAAGCTTAACTTTTCATTAGCAGATTCAAGTTTGGGGAGTGCAGCAGTAATGGAATTGAGAAGTGTGAATTTCGATTACCAGGAGTTACCCGATGTATTGTTTGTAAGAGATGATTTGCAATTTTCCCCCGATTCGATTTTACAGGGTTTTCCGATTACAATGAGTTTTAAAACAAAAAATTATGGTCCAATAAGTATTGATAGTCTGAATGTTTCATTCTATTTAAATGGAGAAGACTCTGTAATCTACTCCAAAGTTGTGAGTATAGCTTCTGACTCCATTTCGGAAAACATCTCATACATTATTGAATCCGATCATCTATTATTTGAGAATGAAATACGGGCATTTGGAACTACCGATCAATTGGAATACTTCAGTTTTGATAATCTTATTGAAAATCAATTTTTTGTCATAAGAGACAGTACTAAACCCGTATTCTCCGTTACCTTTGACGGAGAGGAAATTATTAATGGTGATATTGTTTCGGCTAAACCGGATGTTAAAATTATTTTGGATGATAATAGTCCTCTACCACTTGATACAAGCTTTTTCACAATAGTATACGATAATAATCTATTATATTTTACTCAAGCTGAGCTAAGTTATGATTATACTCCATACCCGGATTCAAGGGTGGAGATTCATTGGACTCCTGAATTACCGGATGGTGAACATAAACTTGAGATATTAGCTAAAGATGCATCAGGTAACTTTTTTGATACAACATCTTCGCGAACAACATTTAATGTTTTTAATGAAACTGATATAACAGATGTTTTTAATTATCCAAACCCCTTTACTAATGAGACAAATTTTACTTTTTCGTTAAGAGGAACTGAACTACCGGAAGAAGTAAAAATAAAGGTTTTTACTATTGCAGGAAGGTTAATACGTGATATTAATTTACCTGTAACCGATCTTACTATTGGCTTTAATAAAATTTATTGGAATGGAAGGGATCAGGATGGTGATGAAATTGCTAATGGTGTTTATCTTTACAAAGTGATAGCTAAGTTTCCGGATAAAACAAAAGCTGTTACGCAAAAACTTGCTCGTGTGCGGTAATCTAACTACTTTTTTATAAACTTTCGCTAAACTTTATATTACTTGTATTAATTTTGTAATTATTAATAATTTTCTATATTTGGCGGAGTGTACCAATTTCCTGCTGCTCTAATTTGTTTTAGTAGATAAGTAACCTGTTTAATTGAAATTTAATATACTTAATAATAAAAGCATCTGGATTTTTATTTCTGCTTTAACGCTGGGGATCTGGGCAAGGATAAATCTCATTCCATTTACCGGCGATGATGCTTATATAACATTCAGATATGCAAGAAACATTGCTTCTGGTTTAGGTTTTGTTTACAATCCGGGTGAATATGTACTGGGTACTACAACTCCTTTACTTACTCTTATTCTGGCATCTACAAAATTAATATCTATTCCAATAATTCCGGTTGCAAAATTTATAGGGATTACATTCGGGTTAGCATACTTAATTTTAATTATATCGCAATTTAAAAATTTTAATAAGAAAGCGGCTTTAACATTATTGTTTGCAGTTACCCTTTCATTAATCCCTACAAATGTAAAATGGGATGTTTCCGGGATGGAAACCGCACTGTATATCTTCCTCGTTTACGTTATTCTGTTTCATTCTGAAGATAAACCTGCTATAGTTATCGGGCTGGTTACTGCTTTATGTTTTTTAGTTAGAATCGACGGCATATTAGCATTAGGTGCAATTATAATATATAAAATTATTAACCAGCACCCCCCTAAAAATATTATAAAAATATTAGTTTACTTTTCAATATTCATTCTTCCTTGGTTAATTTTTGCAACAATATATTTTGGCAGCCCTGTTTCTAATTCAGCTACGGCAAAAAGCATTACTTATGCACATTACCCTGTTTGGACGTTTTCGTTAATGATGTTTAAGCAATTAACTTCACGCCTGCACTTAATAATTTCGTTACCGTTTATATTAGCTGCTATCAGTTCCATATTTTACGTATTGGTCAGGAAAAAGAAATATCAGGTAGTGTCTATATGGACAATATTGTACATTGCATTTTTCTCGTTAACCGGGGCACCAATGCACGGTTGGTATTTTGCTCCTCTGCTCCCCGCAATATTTTTTCAATTGTTTGTTTCTTTTGCAGATTTGCTTGATTGGGTGTCCCGGACAATAACACCGCAAAAATCCAAACTTTTAAACCCTGCTCTTATAATTCTTACTGTTATTGCTTTATTTGCAGGTATTTTTCTTATAAATTCCAGAGCTGTTGAACTACGGGAAGATTGGCAGGCATTTGATGAAGAGATTGTTGATCCAATTGCAGATTACCTATTTAAATATGGCAAAGAGGGTGATGTGCTTTCTTTAGAAACATTCGGTTCAGTTGGCTGGTTTACTGATTTTCCCATTTTAGACAGGGGGGGGCTGGTTTCACCGGAAGTGATTCCTTTTAACCGTAAAGTAAATGGGGTAAACAGCATAGATATTATTCTTCACTTCAAGCCGCGGTTTGTAGTTACATGGGCAACCTGGGAAGAAGAAAAAATGTTTTTAAATAAAGATAAAACGGCAAAGTTTTATAATAATTACAAATTGATTGAATCCTACAAAATTAAAATTAAAGATTGGAACTTTTATCAACGTATTGATACTAAACAATCAGATAATTAACAGGATCGTTATTAATTAAATGAATTTTTAGATATATTTAACAGTTATATATTTATTTTTTAATTTATAAATATCAGTAGGATTTATATGTGCGGAATAGTAGGATACATAGGAGAGAAGAATTGTGTTCCCATACTAATTAACGGGTTAAAAAGACTTGAATATCGTGGTTATGATTCTGCGGGCATTGGAATAATAGCTAACAGTAATTCGAAGATAGTTAAAAACGAAGGTAAAGTTTCCTTACTTGAAGATAAATTGAAAGACCTTAAGTTAAATGCAAAATTAGGTATCGGACACACAAGATGGGCAACTCACGGAATACCGAATGAAATAAATGCGCATCCGCACAGTAACGAAAATAACACCCTCTTCCTTATACATAATGGTATTATAGAAAATTACCGTACTATAAAGCAGGATCTTGAAAACAAGGGTTACAAATTTAAAAGCGATACTGATTCCGAAGTTTTGGTTCATCTTATTGACCGTTTTTTAACTTTAGGTTTTGATCTGTGCAAATCAGTTCAACTGGCATTAAATAAGGTAGTTGGAACTTACGGTATAGCGGTAATTTATAAGGATGAACCCGATAAGATAATTGTAGCCCGAAAAGGTTCTCCTCTTGTTGTAGGTTTAGGGGACGGTGAAAATTTTATCGCTTCCGATGTTTCTGCAATTCTTACTCATACCAAGCAGGTAGTTTACCTGGATGACGGTGAACTTGCCGTAATCACCAAGGATAATTTTATTGTTAAGACTATTACCGATATTGAAATTGAAAAAGAAGTTCACGAAATAAGCACTACTTTGGAGGAAATTGATAAAGGCGGCTATTCTCATTTTATGTTAAAAGAAATTATGGAACAGCCTGAATCTGTAAGGAATTCGATGAGAGGAAGGTTATTGCTGGAAGATGGTACAGCTAAGTTAGGTGGGATATCC
>JBATTD010000011.1:0-5934 GCA_049670345.1 Ignavibacteriaceae bacterium | reverse complement strand
TACGGATTCAATACGACTATTATTGGGGCAAATGAGTTTGTTGTTATCCTGTTTATCTATACCTCGGCTATTGGGGCTGCAATTGTTATTGGAAAAAAGGAACACATTGCCATATCTTATTTCATTGATAAACTTCCGCCTTCCCTAAAGAAAATAGTTGATGTTCTAAACTTTCTGTTGATAGCACTATTAAATGGTGTAATGATATGGTTTAGTATTGAATGGATTAGTATAACAGGAAATTATCTGTCTGCCGTGCTCAGGCTTCCACAACTTTATGCACAAATTGTTGTCCCTATTGGATGTGGCGTAGCAATACTCTATTGTGTGAATCATATAATCTTACTGATTAATCCTAAAAAGATAGAGGCCTGACTATATGGATGTTCTATTAATAAGTCTGGTAATATTTTTGATCATTGGAATACCAATAGCTTATTCTCTTGGATTATCAGCGCTCAGTTACTTTATAGTTTATCATTCTGAGCTTCTAATAATTTTACCTCAAAGATTTTTTTCAGGACTCAACCTCTATGCATTGATTGCCTTACCGCTGTTTATCTTTATGGGACTGCTAATGAATGAAACGGGGATAACCACCCGACTGATAGACTTCAGCCTTATTTTTGTTGGAAGACTGCGCGGGGGATTAGGACTTGTTAACGTACTTGCCAGTATGGTTTTCGGTGGAATATCAGGATCATCGGCCTCTGATACAGCTTCAATCGGTTCCGTCCTCATTCCTGAAATGGAAAAAAGAGGTTATCCAAAAAGATTTGCAGCCGGAATAACAGTTGCTTCATCTACAATGGGAATGATAATTCCACCCAGTATTCCTATGGTCCTTTATGCTATTGTTGCAGAAGAATCTGTTGGAAAGCTATTCCTTGGCGGGCTTATTCCCGGATTAATGATCGGCGTTTTCCAGCTTGTAATAACAATCGTAATCTCACAGAAGAAAAAATATCCTAAAGAGGAGATCAGTTTAACAAGAGAGGACATCTCCCGGCGTGTCGGTCGTTCATTCTTTGCACTAATCATGCCGCTGTTCGTAGTTGGATCAGTTGTTTTTGGTATCGCGACCGCTACCGAATCAGCAGCGATGGGGGTTCTATATGCTTTCATAGTAGGTTTGTTTTTTCTTTGGAGAGTTAACCGTAAAAACTATTTAACAAAAAAATTACCGGCAAGTTTGAATTCAGCTATAATGACCAGTGCGAAAATCATGATTATTATTGCTCTTTCCAAGTTGTATATCTGGATACTCGCACTTGAGAGAATCCCGGAGACAGTTGCCGGTTTAGTGATAGCCATGAACCTTTCGCCTGTTATAATGCTTGTAATAATAGTTCTGATAATTTTAATTGCGGGAACGTTTATAGATGTTAGCCCCGCTATATTGTTATTAACCCCGGTATTTCTACCCGCATGTGTTGCAGTTGGGATTTCTCCAATTCAATTTGGAGCAATTCTAATTTCCGGATTGGCTGTAGGTGCTGTGACTCCACCAGTTGGGACTTGTGTGAATGTTGCTTCTGCAATTTCCGGACTTGGGATTGGATCAGTATTCAGAGGGGCGCTTCCATTTTTGGCAGCTAATGTTCTCACTTTAATATTAATATGCATTTTTTCTGAACTAACATTATGGGTGCCGTCTTTATTTTAATAAAATATGAGTGTAAGAAATATTATAACAAAGATTTTTTTTTGCCTCATAGGAGGTGAGTAATTCAGTTTTTTTGGTGATCATTATGATGACCTAAAAATGTATAAGGCTTCAGTATGAAGCAGAGTATAAATATCATTCAAATAACACATAATAAAAGAGGAGAAATATGAAAAAAATTGGGTTTGTTGGTCTTGGTGATATGGGTATCGGACTGACCAATAATCTGTTAAAAAACGGATTTGAAGTAACCGGTTATGATATACGTGAAGAACGTATAAAAGAGCTGGTAAAATCAGGAGGGAAAGCTGCATCCGGATGCAGGGAAGTTGCAGAAAATTCGGATGTTGTTTTTGTAATGGTACTAAACGGGCAGCAGGTAAAAGATGTAGTGCTGGGAGAGAATAGTTTGGTGGAGGATCTTAAACCGGGCAGTACAATCATTATTACAGCAACAATTAATCCTTCAGAAGTTAAAGAGTTGGAAAAACCATTATCTGAAAAAGGGATCAATCTTATAGATACACCTGTAAGTGGCGGGAAATCAGGGGCGGATAATGGAACACTTACCATGATGACTGCAGCCAAAAAAGAAGTATTTGATGATTGTAAAAATATTCTTGAAGCAGTCGGACAAAATATCTATCATGTTGGGGAAGAGATAGGAATGGGTCAGACTGTAAAAGCTGCTTTGCAGGCACTCATCGGAGCAAGTTTCACAGCTATATTTGAATCTCTTGTGCTTGGTGTTAAAGCTGGTGTAAAGGCTGAGACACTTTATGAAGTGTTCAGCACAAGCGGAGTATCGAGCCCACTCTTCAAAAATTCGGCGAAGCTAATTATGGAACGAAAATTTAAAGGAACCGGAAGCCATATTGGTACGATGTATAAGGATCTGGGAATCTCCATGAATATGGCAAAAGAAAACGGCGTAGCAATGTTTACAGCCAGCGCAGCTTATGAACTATTCCGAGCCGGAAAATCTCTTTTCCCGGAAGAAGACAACTGGGCAATTGTAAAACTGTTAGAGCAAATTGCTGGAACAGAAGTTAAAAAACAATAAGCATAGGAGAAAAAATTATGAAACTTGGTGTTATTACTGATGGAATCAACACGGACCTGGAATATTCATTAAAGGTAATGAATGAGACCGGACTTGAATATGCGGAATTACAATTCGTATGGGATAAAGAGATTGGCGATCAGACTCCAGAGGAGATTCAAAAGATCAAACAGCTCATTACTCAGTACAATGTTAAAGTTCCGTGTATAACGCGTCATAACTTTGTCGGTATGCTTGTAATGGCAACAGAAAAGGAAGATGAAGCATATCAAAAACACTTTGAGGGATTGAAGCGGTGTATTAAGATCGCTAAAGAGTTAGGAACCGATATGGTGAGAATAATGAGCTTCAGAAAAGAGATGATCATCTTTGGTCATAACGGTGCCGAAAAATGGGTTGCCAGCACTGGGTCCTGGGAAAAATTATTAAAGCTGTTTGAAGCACCAATTCAATTAGCTGAAGATGAAGGCATTACATTAGCTGTTGAGACAGGAAACAACGCAATGGTTACATCAGGATGGCTTGGCAGAAAGCTTATAGATGATCTTGGGACAAAAAACTTAAAACTTATTTGGGATATTCCGAATACTTTATATTGTACAGAAGTTCCTTATCCTGATGCGTATGAAGAGATTAAAGATTATCTTGGGCACATCCACATTAAAGATTGTAAATCTAATATTTCGCGGGCTACGGTTCAGTTTTGCAAGTTAGGAGAAGGCGATATGGCTCCATATCTTGAAGGTATCGCCGGGGCATTAAAGAAGGACGGTTATAACGGTGTCGTTTCTTTAGAAAGTGTTTACAGACCTGATAACGGTACGTTTGAAGATGGTTTCAGGGAAAACCTGCCTGTTATGAAAAAACTTTTTGGTGATTAGAACTGAAATATTTGCGGGCTCCGGGATTGTCCCGGAGTTCCGCTTATAATATCGTTAATTTTTCACTTATATGCATAGAATCTCGTATTCTTACTCCAGGACTAAAAACTTATGTTATTGGATCAAAATAAGACCTATTTACATCCAGCTCTCCAAAAAGTCTCCATGTGGGGGTAAAACAGGGTGTATTTGAGGGGGGTACGGAGGAGAGAAAGTACGATTATAGCTCAAAATCGCAATCAGCACATCTTTAAAAACACTTGCGGAGAGTCAGGGAATTAAGCCCGGAAAGATCTTTAATCAGTTTTCAGGTTGAGAATTGCAATTAACTGGCATCTCAGAATGTATTACTGTAAGAATAGCGTAATAGAAATATATAAGTCCTTATGATTCAATTAACTATATGGAGAAATAAAGAATGGAACCCAGATAGAAATTGAACTGCCGACCGGCTGATTACAAATTGGTTGACCTTCTTTGATTATAATCTGATATCAAACCCTTTTTTTAATTAATGCTGAATAGTACACTAATTTGTTCATATTTTCAACAAATTGTAAAAGAAAGTTGTTCACCAACGAACCCCTTTCAATAATTTGTACTCTTCTACTTCATCAACATTTATCCGCTTAAGATTTAACGAAGGAGAACCATCTTCTTGGTTTCCACAAAATTTCCAGCCTTTATCTGATAAAAATAAACTCCACTTGGTAAACCAGTTGCATCAAATTTTATTTCATAAGCTCCGGCTTGTTTGAAATCATTCAATATAGTTTGTAGTTCTCTCCCGAGTATATCATAAACTTTTATTTGAACAATTTCTGATTTTGGTACTGAGTATTTTATTTTTGTAGTAGGGTTAAAAGGATTTGGATAGTTTTGATATAGTGAAAACGTTTTTGATGTATTATTAATATCAGTAATATTAGAAGGATTTAAATCTGCTATAAAAATCCCTTCTTTTTCAGTACCACAAAGCAAATGACCATCCGGATGCAAGACAATGTCTTTGATGACGTTATCAGATAATCCCGAGCTGGCGCTAATCCAATTCTGTCCAAAATCATATGAAACAAATACACCATTACTGTCTGTTCCGACAACAATAATATTACCACCATAAAAATTAATACTATTTACATGACTGCCTAAACCACTTACATTTAAGTCAAGCCAAGTACTTCCATTATCATAAGAATACAGCCCAAGACTACTATCCTGATATGGATAATTCCAGTTATGCAATATTGTAAAAACATAATTATCGACTGACTTGAGATATTCAACTGTATAGTCCTGAACTCCTGATAATGACTCTACCCAATTCTCACCATTATCATCTGATTTATAAATGAACCCATTTATATAACCTGCAAAAACTATATCGTTAGAATTAACACAGACTGAGAAGACATTTGTATCCGGTATATCTGAATTTACAAAATACCATCTGTCATCCGTAACTAACCTGCGATAAATGCCGCTTGTATTCAATGCTGCAAAAAGGTCTCCATTGGAATTTACATCCATACCCAATACCACTTGAATATAGGGCCAGTTTGGATCAATCGATGGAATACCTTCCTGAAATAAATCCCAGTTTTCGCCTTGATCAGTTGATCTGAACAACACTCCAACAAATGCAATTTCAATAGTAGTACCCAAAAAAAGTTGATTATCATTTGCCAAAAAAGTAAATAGATGTGAGCCGCCCAGATAAGGTGCAATTGGGAACCAGGAATTACCCGTATCTGTTGACCGATAGAATCCTGAATAAAAATTTCCCATATAGAAATTATCATCTGAATCAAACCCTAATGGTATCGCGTGTTCCATTGGTAAACCTGAATTTAACTGTTTCCATTCAAGGCTCAATACATTTCTTTTAAACAGCCCGCCTAGTTCTGAACATATATAAAGGCTGTTGTCCTGTGCAACATAAATACTCAATACATTGCTCATAGCCTGATGCAAATTGATTTGGGTAAATGATGGCTGGCCAGTTGCCTTCTGAAAAACACCTCCTTCAGAAGTACCCACATAAATATTGCCTTGAAAATCCACAGCGACAGCAGTAGTTAATTGGTCATTAAGTCCAATGTTTAATTGTTCCCAGTTAGCTCCCTGATCTTGAGAACGATAAATTCCCTGTCCGCGGTAAAAAACATTGGCATAAATGACACCGGAATTATCAATATCAATGTCGAAGATTGTTAATCCAGACAAACCAGCTTCGGTCCAGGTATCACCATTGTCTATTGATTTATAAATACCATAATCTCCCCCAGCAAATAAAATGTTATTCGCTGTGGAAACTAGTGAAT
>JBATTD010000010.1:0-1889 GCA_049670345.1 Ignavibacteriaceae bacterium | reverse complement strand
AGATCTAATTCAGATTCCGGATATTCCAATAAATCCAAATTCGGAATGACCCATTAATCTCTCTTACAGAAAACAATGACAGAAATTTTAGTTAAACATATTAGCAGCACACTTTCAATAAGTAAATCTCAAGTTTCAAATACAGTTAAACTGCTGGAGGAGGGAGCGACAATTCCTTTTATTTCCCGCTACAGGAAAGAAGCTACGGGAAGTCTTGATGAAACAGAGGTAGCAGCAATTGAAAAGGAATGGAAACGATTACTGGAATTAGTTAAAAGACGTGAAGCTATTCTTAAAAGTATAAACGATCAGGAATTGTTAACTCCTGAGTTAGAGGAGAAAATTAATAACTGTTGGGATATGGCAGAGCTTGAAGATATTTATCTTCCTTACAAACCAAAGCGGAAAACAAGGGCAAGTGCCGCGCGCGAAAAAGGATTAGAACCTCTGGCAGAAATAATAATGGAACAGAACGAAGATCAGATAGAATTGATTGCGAAAAAATATCTTAACGACGAAGTGCCGGATATCGAAGCAGCATTAGCAGGCGCGAGAGATATCATCGCGGAATGGATTAATGAAAATGCAGATGCAAGGAATACAATCAGACAGCAATTTGAGCGTGATGCGGTAATTAGTTCAAAAGTGATTGAGAAAAAGAAAGTTGAAGGAACGAAGTACAGCGACTACTTTGATTTTAATGAGCCCTTAAAACGTTGTGCCGGTCACCGTCTGCTGGCAATAAGAAGAGCCGAGCAGGAAGGGATACTACGTGTATCAATTTCGATAGAGAATGACTTTGCGACTGATAGTCTTGAAAAAATCTTTATAAAAAATAAAAATGAATCAGCCTGTCAGGTAAGTTTATCAATCAATGATGCTTACAAAAGATTATTGGCGCCATCAATTGAAACTGAATTTAAAAACAGTTCTAAAGCCAAAGCCGATGAAGAGGCAATTCGTGTATTCTCTACAAACTTGCGCCAGCTGCTGCTGGCTCCTCCGCTTGGTCCAAAAGTTACAATGGCAATCGATCCCGGGTTCAGAACGGGCTGCAAACTTGTTTGTCTTGATCAGCAGGGAAACCTGTTACACAATGCAACTATCTTTCCACATCCACCTCAGCAAAAAGCGGATGAAGCATCGGAAAAAGTAAAAAGGCCGTTGGAAAAATATAAAGTTAAAGCAATTGCAATTGGCAATGGAACTGCTGGCAGGGAGACGGAACGGTTTATTAAATCTTTGATCGGCGATTCCGGCACAACAGAAGTATTTATGGTAAACGAAGCAGGTGCATCTATTTATTCTGCCTCGGAAACTGCAAGAGAGGAGTTTCCCGATCTCGACCTTACTTTCCGCGGTGCAATTTCTATCGGAAGAAGGCTTATGGATCCGCTTGCCGAGCTTGTTAAAATTGATGCCAAGTCAATCGGTGTTGGACAATACCAGCATGACGTAAACCAGGAAAATTTAAAAGAAGGTCTGGACCAGGTTGTAACCTCTGTAGTAAACCAGGTTGGTGTAAAATTAAATACAGCCAGCCGGCATTTACTTAGTTATGTATCGGGTATCGGACCCAAACTTGCAAAATCAATAACAGACTACCGGCGTGAAAACAGGTCCTTTCGCTCACGCAAGGAATTGATGAAGGTGAAGGGATTGGGAGCTAAGGCTTTTGAGCAGTCTGCAGGATTTTTAAGAATTCCCGGCGCCTTAAATCCACTTGATAACAGCGCTGTTCATCCTGAAAGTTATTCAATAGTTGCAAAGATGGCAAAGGATTTATCTCATCCTGTTAAGTCGTTAATTGAAGCGGCAGATATACGTGAGCAAATTGATATCAATAATTATGTAACCGGTACGGTCGGATTGCCTACGTTAACTGATAT
>JBATTD010000009.1:0-4215 GCA_049670345.1 Ignavibacteriaceae bacterium | reverse complement strand
GCCTATGAGAACAATTTTCTTAGCAAAATTTACAACGACGAAAACCTCAGAGTTGGTTTTATCATATTCCTTATTCGCATGAAAATTAGGCATATGAATAACTGTAAAATCCGGCTTATGGTTTGATAGTTCTTCTCTGCTCTCGTATCTTCTAAACATATTCCGGGCAAATAAATTATGCCATGCCGTCTCGGTAATAATTCTCAAATTCAATTTATAAATTGGATCAGCACAAGCAAAACAATCCTCAACATAAAGATCCTTACCCTGAATATAAGCCATCATTTTACTATATAGTCTGTTATAATCATCCTCTGTGAATGCAATATTTACTTTTCCCCACCAAATATTTTTTTCATTCTCAGGTTCTTTAACTAAAAATTTATCATTTGGGCTTCTGCCTGTATGATGCCCGGTTCTTACAACAAGAGGACCAAGATGAGCGAGCAAGCCTTCCCTTCTTCTTATTACCTGCTCATAAAGACCCGGTGTTCCATAGTTATAAAATATTTCCCTAATATTTTTTATTCTTAGTTCTTCAAGTTCCTGAACTGCCTTTAATTTTGCTTTCATTTTCTATCCTATTGTAATAAATTATTAGATATGAATTTAAGAAATATTTTAGATAATTCTAATTGATTTTAAATCTTCTTTAAATTTTATTTATATTTATTGCATTAATTTTTTGTACAAATTTTAATTTCAATTAACTAATATTTATATAATATTATTATATTTCTATTAATGGTAAGTAGTAATATTGCCTAAAAAAATTTAACACTACTAAAATATATATTCTTTTGGAAAAAATATTAGTAATTGAAGACGAACTTCTTATTCTGGAATCTATTATTGAGATCCTGCAGCTTGAAGGATATGAATGCCTGAAAGCTATTAACGGAGAAGAAGGTGTTGAGAAAGCAAAAGATGAAACGCCCGATTTAATTGTCTGTGATATTCAAATGCCCGGTATCAATGGTCACGAAGTGCTTCAAATCCTAAGAGCTAATCCGCGGACCTCAACAATTCCATTTATATTTTTAAGTGCAATGGTAGATAAAAGTGATCAGCGAAAAGGTATGATACTCGGTGCGGATGACTATCTAACAAAACCTTTCCAGCCGGAAGATCTACTTAACTCTGTTAAGACCCGGCTTGAAAAACATTTGGCAATTACTAAACGGATGGAAATTTTAAGGGATTCCATAGCACTTGCTCTTCCCCACGAACTGCACACACCTTTAGTAACTATTATGGGTTATGCAGAAATGCTATCCGAAAAATTTAAAGGAAGCCATGATGATGAAGCATTGGAATTTGCCGAAGCGATTATACAGGCAGGTGTAAGATTAAACCGACTTATAAAGAATTTTATCTTTTATGAAAAATTAGAACTGATGAGTACCGATGTACAATCAACAGCAATTTTAAAAGGAGTTTCTGAAATAACACCTGATTTGGTTAATGATACTTCGTATAAAGTTGCTAACAGATTTAACAGAAAAGATGATTTAGATATAAGTGCAAAAAAATCTGTAATAAGTGTTCCCATAACTTATTTTTCAATATTAATTGAAGAACTATTAGATAATGCTTTTAAATTTTCTGATAAGGGTTCAAAGGTTACCCTTTTCGGTAATAATAAAGATGAATATTACCAGATAATTATCACCGATAAAGGAAAAGGAATGACGGACGAACAATTAGCAAACATCAGGGCATATCTTCAATTTGAAAGAGATAAGTATGAACAGCAGGGAATGGGACTTGGGCTTATTATATCAATGAAGATAGCAGAAGTTTTTGGCGGGAAGATAAAAATAAATAGTAAGTACGGAGAGTATACCGAAGTGATTGTATCCCTACCTTTGGTGAAAACGGAATTTTAAGGAATCAACATGCCATTTAAATTCAGTTCTATTTTTTCCTCGCAATAAAACGGTTCGCCAAATTTCTTCCCAATCTGAAATCCGTAATATTTAGCTCTTGCATCAACATAATCAATAAATTCAGGACTGCTAATAAATGTTTCCGGTTCATTACTCTCGGGATTGTGAAATTGTGTTGAGTAAGCCCATACCGATTTCATTTTCGTTTCAAAAAAGTTACTGATGTCTACTATAAATGATGGTTCAAAAGTGTACGTCTGCATATAATAAAAAAGTTTTACAGGTCGATATGCATCTTGGGTAATTTCACTTTCTGAAGTTTGTATTTTTTCTAGTCCAGAAACAAACATTGCACGTTTTATTAACTTGCTTGCACTAATATGATCAGGGTGTCTGTCGCTAAAATAAGGTGCAAATACTATTTTAGGTTTATACTTTCTCATCAGCATAACAACTTTTCTGATATTATCATTCGAAATTTCTATATCACCATCAGGAAGAAGAAGATTTTCTCTTATTGATGTTTTAAGAATTTTGGCAGCTTCAAAAGCTTCTTTCTGCCTTGTGTCTTCGTTTCCTCTCGTTCCCATCTCACCACGAGTTAAGTCAACAATTCCAACAATAAATCCATCATTTGTAAACCTGGCAATCGTTCCGCCCATAGCTAATTCAGCATCGTCGGGATGTGCAGCAAAAACCAATACGTCAAGAGTCATTTGATATTCACCTTATTTTTTGGAAATAATTTTGTGAAAGGAGTCCCAATGAATCTGCCTGTCCGGTAGGCAGGACGGGACGAGTTCCATCTGACAAAAATATAAAATTAAATACAGATGAATCTAACATTTTTTTAATTGGTTACCCAACATTTTAGAACCGTTTTTTAAAAATCGATAGAAAAAACAATCCATTTACTTTTTTTAAAAATTTCTTTAGTTTAAGTACCAATTACTCATCTTGAATAAAATACATCCCGAGTTTACCTTTTATTCACAAATTTAAGGAGTTTATCTGCATGAAATACATCTATTCTATTTTTTCATTGTTATGTCTAATATCATTTATCGGTATTAGCCAGTCAACTTACCGGTGGGAACTTAAACAATCAGGGAGCAGTTTAGGCGGTCCGATAGATGTAATGCGCTACGATTCCGATGTAGTTTATTATGGTACAAACATACCTAATACTTCAACCAGTTTCATTTATAAAAGCACTTATCGTGGAGAAACATTTGCTATAACAGGTACAATAGTACCAGGTGCAACGGAAATAAAGGCAGTTATCTTAGATGATTTCAATCCCGGAACATTCTTAGTCGCTATCGAATCTTCTCCTAATGATAAAATTTATAAAACTACTGATGATGGACAGACATGGGTGTTAACACTTAATGAAGGACAGATGTCATATTTTGGTATACCGATGACGCAGGATCCAACTCACCCTGATACGATTTATACAATGACCAACACAAATTTTAAACGTTCAACTGATTTTGGAAGTACATGGACAACAATTGCAAGTAATTTCGGACCTTCTTCAGCTCCCTGTGATATTGAAGTATTTCCTGATACAAGCATCATTCTTATTGGTGATAATGGAACCGGTATATTCAGAAGTTTAGATTATGGTTTAACCTGGTCATCGGAATTTAATACTTCCGGCGAAATTCCTACAATTGCTATTGATTATGTAAACGCCGGTGTTGCATGGGCAACTAAATGGCAGGGTGGAGGTGGAATTTTAAAATCTACAGACTTCGGAGATACCTGGACATCATCTGGATTTAGTGGAACACATATGTGGGGAGTACATGTTCAACCAACAGATGGTAATGTAATTATCGCAGGTTGTTATTCGTGCAATAGTCCAAACAGCTTCACCTGGAGAAGCATTAACGGAGGTGTAACCTGGACACAAATTAGTATCCCCTCTACTAATTATCAGGTTTTTATTGTTGATCCAACTACTCAATTTGCTGCTCAGGGTAATGGTTTCTATAAATTAAATTCCGATCTTTTTATTCCTGTTGAGCTAACTTCTTTTACTGCTGAAACTTCAGAAAACGAAATCATCTTAAATTGGACTACAGCAACCGAGTTAAATAACCAGGGATTTGAAATTGAAAGAAAATCAGGTGCTGAATTTGTTAAAATCGGTTTTGTTGAAGGGCACAGCACAACAACTGAAAAACAAAACTATCAATACATTGACAAAATAAGTGATATCAATGCCACTTCACTTTGTTACAGACTAAAGCAGATAGACTATGATGGGAGTTATGAATATAGTGATGAAGTGTTGGTAGATAATACGGCTCCGGTA
>JBATTD010000008.1:0-1980 GCA_049670345.1 Ignavibacteriaceae bacterium | reverse complement strand
ATAATGGGCAATACTCCATTTTATTTGATACAAGCCCCTGTGCAAATCATTTCAAAGATTATGTAAGATCTCATAACAAAAATTCACTTCAATTATTTGATCCGATTGATTTTATCCATGAAAAAATTATGAACAAGATTGAACTACAACAATTGGATGATACAGTTGCTGTACATCCGGTTTGCTCATCAAAAAAAGCCGGTAACAGTAAACTTCTAATCGATATTGCTGAGCATTGTGCAAAAAAAGTTATAACAACCGAAGGCATCGAATGCTGTGGATTCGCTGGTGACAGAGGGTTTTCTTATCCTGAATTAAATAAATCCGCCCTTGAAAAATTACCTGTTAGAATATCAAAAGAATGTAAAACTGGTTATTCAACAAGTAGAACGTGCGAAATTGGTTTATCAATAAATAGTGGTGTTTATTTTAATTCAATTTTTAATCTGCTTGAAAGGAGTATCTCGGCAAATAATAATTCCGCCGACTAAATAATAATTTTTACTAAGGTGTGATTAATTAACCAACAACATTTTGCTTCGAGGTTCCGAGCCCATCTATTCCTAATTCAACAACATCTCCTGTTTTTAAGTATCGCGGCTCCTTCATTCCTAGCGCAACGCCCGGTGGCGTTCCTGTTGAAATTATGTCTCCAGGTAGAAGAGTCATAAACTGACTTACATATGAAACCAGATATGGAATATCAAAGATAAAATCACTCGTATTTCCCTGCTGCTTAATTTCACCGTTTACTTTTAACCACATGTTTAAATTATTTACATCTTCTATTTCATCCTGAGTAACTAAGTACGGACCAAGTGGTGCAAATGTATCTGCACTTTTTCCCTTAACCCATTGCCCTCCTTTTTCTAACTGAAATTCACGATCGCTGTAATCATTATGTAGCAGGTATCCTCCCACATAATCCAAAGCGTTGTCTCCACTTACATATTTAGCTTCTTTGCTAATGATTAATGCAAGTTCAACTTCCCAATCAGTCTTTATTGAATTTCTTGGAATGATGAGATTATCGTAAGGCCCACATATTGCTGATGTTGCTTTAAAAAAAATGACTGGTTCTGTCGGTTTATCCATTCCCGATTCTTCTGCGTGCATCCCAAAGTTTAGTCCAATACAAATAATTTTACTAGGTCTGCATATTGGAGCACCACGGCGGAGGGGAGGTTTTATAAATTTGAGAGAATTTTTGTTACTATCAAACCATTTTTGTAATCTGTCTAATCCATTTCTTTCAAAAAATTCTTCATTATAATCCTGACAGACTTCACTAACGTCAATATAGTTTTCATCATTTACAATCAATCCTGGTTTCTCTCTGCCGGGTTCTCCAAAACGAATTAGTTTCATAATAAATTATTCACCTTAAATTCATTACACCGCCATCTATATCGTAAGCAGCGGCAGTTATAAATTGCGAATCATCTGAACATAAAAATAAAGCTAACTTTGCTATTTCATCCGGTGTGCCCATTCTTCCAATGGGTTGGAAATCAGATAACTTTTGAAATACTTCTTTTTCACGTCCGGCATAGTTTTTTTTCAAATAATCATCAACAAAAGGAGTGTGCACTCTTGCAGGACAAATACAATTACAACGAATATTTTTATCAATGTAATCTTTAGCCACAGACATAGTCATCGATAAAACAGCTCCCTTGCTCATTGAATATGCAAATCGCTCATCAATACCAACTTTTGAAACAATTGAAGCTAAATTTAAAATTACTCCTCTGCCGGCACTTACCATCGAACCTATGGTTTCCTTTGTAACGAAGTAAACGCTTTTAACATTTACATTATAGAGGCGGTCCATATCTGATGAAGAAGTCTGTTCAATATTGCCTACATGAGATACTGCAGCATTGTTAACCAGTATATCAATTTTCTTTTCTTTATCTAAAATGTTTCGCATTGCATTTTTTACATTTTCCTCATTTGAAACATCACAGAGGATAAACT
>JBATTD010000007.1:0-1569 GCA_049670345.1 Ignavibacteriaceae bacterium | reverse complement strand
TTCAATTATTCCGTAACAGCGGATTTGAAAAATGTTCAGGTACATTCAGATGGAATTACAGTTCAGATCAAGGAAAGTTATTCATTAAGGGATGGAAGATTTGCAAATAACGGATGGCTGCAGGAATCTCCTCATCCGGTTTCTAAGATTACATGGGATAATTATGCAGCAATATCCACAACTACTGCAGAGCAGTTAAGTGTTAAGAATGATGATGTTATTGAGATAACTGTAAACGATGGTAGTTTAGCAATTCCTGTATTTGTTCAACCCGGTCATGCCGATAATTCAATCACAATTGAAACTGGGTACGGCAGAACAAAATCCGGTAGTGTTGCTGAAGGTGCTGGTTTTAATGCCAATAAAATTTTTCACAGCAATGGTGGATTAACTCCCTGGCTTTACGAAGGTGCAACTGTTCAAAAGTTAGCCGGTACGTATAAGTTAGTCGTTGCTCAAACAATTTATGATTTTACCGAAGAGGATAAAAAAAATCTTCCTGAAAAACGTGGAATTATTAGAGAAGGAACTGTTGAACAATATTTAAAAGAGCCAAATTTTCTCGGACCGAAAGAGGATGAGATTTTAGCAAGTGTTAATCCTGCAGTACCTTATGGCGGAGTTAAATGGGGCATGTCTATCGATTTAAATAAGTGCTTAGGCTGCAGTGAATGTTTTATAGCATGTAATGTTGAGAATAACATTCCGGTGGTAGGAAAAGAGGAAGTTGATAATGGCAGAGAAATGCACTGGCTTCGGATAGACCGTTATTACTCAGGAACAGCCGAAGATCCGAAAGTAAGTATGCAGCCAATGTTATGTCAGCATTGTGATCAGGCACCATGCGAAAATGTTTGCCCGGTTGCTGCAACAACGCACAGCGCAGATGGATTGAATCAAATGGTTTATAACAGATGCGTGGGTACGAGATATTGTTCAAACAACTGCCCATATAAAGTAAGAAGATTTAACTTCTTTAATTTTCGCGATTCTTTTAAGGATAGTTATCAGGAATCTCCGGTATTTGCACTTCTCCATAATCCCGAAGTAACAGTTCGTTCAAGAGGAGTGATGGAAAAATGTACATTTTGTGTTCAGCGAATTGCCGAAGCACGTTCGGATGCAACAAGAGAAAGTAGAGAAATAAAAGGTTCTGATGTTAGAACTGCCTGCCAGGAAGCATGTGTTACTAACGCAATTAATTTCGGAGACATTAAAGATAAGAACGAAGATTTTTATAAATACAGAAATCATGAACTTGGTTATTATGTATTAGAGGAACTTAATGTTATTCCCAATGTAACTTATTTAGCCAAGTTAAGAAATACTCATTCGGAGGAAGCGTAGTGAGTGTAGATTATACTATTGAACCACCTGTAGTTCATGGACGGCTTTCTCTTGCTCAAATTGAAGAGCTGGTTGCAAAACCGTTAGATACAAAACCGGATAAGAAATTTTACATAGCAATATCAATTTCGGGTACTTTCTTAATGATAGGTGCAGTATTACTGCTCATTACTTTTTATTATGGTGTTGGAATGTGGGGCAACAATCAACCGGTAGGTTGGG
>JBATTD010000006.1:0-2601 GCA_049670345.1 Ignavibacteriaceae bacterium | reverse complement strand
TTAATATACAATCCTCCTATGATTGTTTCCTCCCTATCCAACATCAGAATATCTGAAGTTGCCTGCGTTTTTTTTATTACAGTAGTGATTGCGGTTGGGAAAAAGGAACTCCTCTCTGCCATTAGTTTTACAAGAATGTAGTCCACACCATCTTTGTTATAAACATAGGGAATAACTTCTATTATAGTGCCTGCTGAATAAAATCGATCGAGCACATTACCAGAAAAATCTCTTTGTTTGACTGAAAAATCTTCTCCTACCTGTATTCTACCTGTTTGTCCATCTCTTACTGTGATAGTCGGACTCGAAATAATCTCACCGAGATTTTCCGATTCGAAAAATCGCAATAAAGCTTTTGCAGTACCAGTAAATTGCCCAGTAGTAAATTCAGTGATTGTACCTAAATCAAGTCCTGGTTCCTCACCTTGATTTTCATCACTACTACCGCTGCGACCTATGCCACCTAGGATTCCGGGAAATTTATCTTCGAATTGAGCTTCTGTTCTAAGTTCACCTCCCAGGGTTATGCCATTCCCAGCAAGTAAAATAGACCAATCAATACCCACTTTACGCGAATTTTCAACATCAGCTTCAAAGAAAATTGCGGAGATTTTAACTTCTCTTGTATTAAAATCCGCCCAGATGTCATCGCTAAGTAAATTTTCTTCGAGTTGGGTTTGCGCTTCTATAGTTCTAATAAGAATGCTTGTTTCTTTTACTTCATAAATTAAATCAAAATTATATACTAATAAATTCAAAGCTTCCATATAGGGCATTTGAATTATCTCCACTCCTATGGGATTTGGAATAGAGACTGATGATACAATTGTTTTTCCTGTGACTAGTTCACTCACTGCACTTAACATTTTAATAGTCTGATCGAAACTAGCATATGGGGTGATTGAAACTAGCTCTAAAGGACTATACTCTCCTGAAAGTCTTTTCTCTAATTGCTCTTGTGGAGATGCGTGGAATACAAGTGATAAAATTAATAAAATAGTCGAAATAATTTTCATTTTATCTTCCTTTATATCTAAAATTTGGTCCAAGTTTCATAGTTTGATATTCAATTAAGCCTCCCTTGTTTAGCAGAAAAGTAACTGTCTGATTTTCATAATCGATTTCAGCTAAATGCCCCAGGTAAACTTTATCCCCTTTTTGCATTAATTCGGTATTACCATCTGAATCTGTGATGAAGGCACCTTGTGGAACCAATGACATTAATACTCCTTCCTGGATATCAGGGAGATTACGCTTATTTGGCTTGATTGATACTTTAATTAGGGGATAGTATGCATCTTTTATAGGTTTAGTTATTAAGTTATTCTCAACAAAATTTATTGCGGCAAATTGATCATTAGAAGAAAAGTACACCCTGACTTCTAAATTGAATTCCACTAAATAACTTACACTCCCTCTTTTACTGACCATATTTGTACTTTTTAAGTTAGCTTGAACAATTTTTTTTAACTCTTTACTTTGCTCGATAGCATATATCAAGTAGTAAACATTATTATAATTCATTCTGCCAGACACTTTATAGATATAATAATTAATACCCAATTCAATATTCTGACCTTTAAATTCAGTGTCGGTATATGAAGACAAGGTATTATCGTTGCTATAATATTCAACAAAATCGAAAAATTGAGATTGAGATAAATCTTTTGGTATGTTAAACTTTCCTGTAAATAATAAGGAGTCAACTACTAAAACCCTTTCCTCCATTTCAAGTAATTTTGCTTTAATTAACTGAACACTAGCATAATCAGCTCTTAGTTTATTTAATTTCTCATCTTTTATGCTTAAAGCTTCCCCTTGAATAGAAACGGTATAATATCCACCAAGAGAAGTCATTAATACAAATATTATAACTAGAATAATAAAATTTTTAATTTTTCGGTTCATTCTCTAAACTTCCTTTTACAATTTTTCCTGCATCAATAGAAAATTTGAATGATCTCATATTCTTTATTGGATCAAAAATTATACTTTGCAGAGTTGATAAATTGTATGAATCTGATAATTGTCTAACTAATGGTCTCGAAAGAGTGTAGCCTGCAATCTTTAAGTTTTGCAATTGATCATAAGCTAAATTACTTATCCATAAAGAATCTTTTGCTTTAACAAAGTTCGCAATTTTCACCATTTGATTTTTTATTACACCTGTTCCTGTGGATAACTTTTCCATTATCATACGAGTTTGATCTGCATTTTGAATTTTTCCTTCATATCGTTTTATCTTTTCAACATCCTCACGGCTTTGTTGCTTAATTAATGTTAGTCTTCTGATTTCATTATCCATCATATTTGCTTGGACATAATTCATATTGATAGTATAACCAAAGAAAGATATCGAGAGAATAATCAGTGCTATTAAAAGATATCCATACCAACCCAACTGGATGTTTTTTTGCTGTTCTTTTACATATGATGGTAATAAATCTATTCCTCTTGTTTTATTTTCAATTTGGTCAAAGTATTCTGCAGCAACTGCGGCAGGAATCATATAGGCAGAAGCTATACTTAAGGGATCTATTTTTTTTTCGTCAATTAAATTTGATTTTAGAAAAGTAATACGGGTATTTGGATAAGATTCCT
>JBATTD010000005.1:0-16323 GCA_049670345.1 Ignavibacteriaceae bacterium | reverse complement strand
GTTACACCATCCTCTGCCGGGAATAGTGAGCTATATCCTCCGGACGGGCTTTTAAGAACTGCAACCCTGTTTTCAAAACCATCGGGCTCAATAACTACATCTATCTTTTCTTCTTTTTCATTTCCATTGCCGTTACCTTTAATATTTTCTGAATCTTCATCATCACTCTTCGGCTGAAACAGGGCAGGTACACTACTGTTTAAAGGTGCAGCATAAATACGTGTTGGTTTAGTGTAAACATAATTAAACTCCCATGCACTAAACTGTAAATTAAAATCCCTGTTTGAAAGAAAGTAAATATAATTTCCTTCTGTTCCGAAGACCGGGTTGAACTCATCCGTGAAATCACTCGTTAATTGTGTTGCTTCATTTTTATCTAAAGTGTAAACCCAGATAGAACTCATTCTTGAATCACTGCCTTTTGAATAAGTTAACCACTTGCTGTCAGGCGACCATTGAAAATCTCTTATATCATTGTAATCACTGTGATCGGCTTCCACCACTTTCCCCGATTCAACATCCACATAAAACAACTTTTGGTTTTTATCTGAGAATGCGATTTTTTTACTGTCGGGGGACCATATTGGTGCAAACCTCCAAATCGTTCCGTTGCTTGTAATTTGTTTTTCATTACCGCTTCCGTCAGCAGAACGGGTGAAGATTTCATACTCACCTGTTCTATCGCTTAAGTATGCAATCGATTTGCCATCGGGAGACCAAACCGGATCAATCTCTCTAATACCTGAAGTTTTAGTTAAGTTAATTATCTCTCCGTTTTCTGCTGGAACTGTGAACACATCACCGCGTGCTTCAAACAAACCACGCTTCCCTGTTGGTGATACTTCAAACCAATTATGAAAATCTTTTACATCTTTCAGATACGAAAGAGAGTTAGGGAAATCACCGAAAACTTTAATTGGGACTTTTTCATTTTTATTCGATGTGGGATTATACTTATAAATATATCCACCGTTCTCATACACAATATTTTCAGTTCCTGCACTAACCCACAGTACATCAAAATCATCAAAGTTAGTAACTGCAGCACTTTGTTTTGATGATAGATCATACGACGTGAGATTAAGAGTCCCGGTTTCATCAGAGGAATAATATATTTTATCTCCTACCCAGACCGGTTGATATTCGGTTCCAATATCATTTGTAATTTGTTCGGATGTATTATTGACAAGGTCGTAAATCCAAACATTTTGTGCTCTTCCGCCGCGGTATCTTTTCCAGGTTCTCCATTCTCTATCAATAGGCGTGTAAACCATTTTTGTTCCATCAGGCGATAGCATGCCGCCGCCGCCCTCGGGAATTTGCAATGGTTTTTCAAATCCGCCATCCACCGAAATTGTAAAGTACTTACCCATTCTTTTTCCCCACGGTAAACGGTTTGCTCTGAACAGAACATTTTTACCATCGGGTGTCCAATCAAGTATGCGATAATCAAATCCGCCTCTTGGCGGCATTTGACTAATATCGTTGTAATAGGTTAATTGTTTCGGAGTCCCGCCATTAACGCTCATTATATAAACCTGCCTGTTACCGGAATACTCTGCTGAAAAAGCAATCCATTCACCATCCGGTGAAAATTTCGGAAAGAGTTCCATTCCTTTATGGGATGTTAATTGTCTTGCAGTTCCACCGTCGGAACTAACTATCCAGATATCACCAGCATAAACAAATGCTATTTTGTCCTTATGGATATCAGGAAAACGAAGTAATCTTGTTAAATTTTCTTCTTGGGCAATGGGGTTGATTGAAAAAACAATTAAGAAAAAAATTGAGAAAAGGTATTTCATTGGTTACTCCATATAAATTTGAATTTCATATTTGTTGTCACATTGAGCTTGTCGAAATGTGACATCAATGTTAAGTTATCTGTCATCCTTCGAAAACCTTCCTGTCGGCAGGCAGGGCTTAGGATGACACGTTTATTAGTCACACTGAGCTTGTTCGAAGTGTGACATCATAGTTTACTCTCTATATAATTCAATACTACCCCCAATTTTTTCTGTGCTTTTTCTTTTAAAGCTGCACAAGTTTTTCTCATCTCATTATTAAAGTTATCATCTTTTATATCTTTCAGATTAATAAGCACGTTGTAAATTCCACCCAGAACACCTGTGTAAGCGCTTTGTGCTCCAACACCAACATCTGTAATTGAATTCGGGTTTCCATTTTTTGCAACTGATTCTGCAATTTCAATTACATCATAACTTTGCTTTGCTGTACCTAATGGGACCATAACTGCCTGCTTTAAACCGGCTTGCATCGCATCTTCTCTATTTTTTTTCTCATCACTCGTTTTATTCGGCAATCTTCTCGCATCCATATATGCATTGAATGCGTTGGTATCATCATCGACAGCTTTTACCAAAGCGTTTTTAATTTCCTGGCATCTAATAGCTGCATCATTCAGAATATCATCTACCTTTTCACTTCCTCTTTTATTTGCAGTAATATTACTTACCATTGAAGAAAGTGAAGCACCCAAGGCTCCTGCCAGTGCAGCAATCGAACCGCCTCCCGGCGCAGGAGATTCACGTGAAACTTCATCAACGAAATCTGTTACTTTCATTTCAACAAGTGCATTATCCAGATTTTTCGGCAGGCCTAAAACTCTTTCTTCAATTTTGAATTCTGATACATCATTAATTCCAAGTGATTGCACTGCTGTATTGAGAATATCCCGAATAGGAATTCCTGTTGATCTTCCCTGCTTACGCAAATAATATTTCCCTGTTTCAAGCAATGCAGGGTAAGGAATCATTCCAACAATTTCACTTCCGGTAACTACCAAACCTCTTTCAGCAGCAAGTTTTCTTGTTTCTTCTAATACGTGATGAGTTGAGGTTACCTTATAATTTGTAAGATTAATTGAAATCTGTGCGCGGTCATATTCCGGCACCATCCAGCCAATCGCTTTACAATAGTTAAACTTGCCCGGTATCTTTACCGATTGCCTATCTGGTTTCTTTGGGTTTACTCCATTTAGTTTTAATAATTCAAAAAGATCAAAATCGTGTTTCTCTTTACAATGTTTAATTGTTTCATCAATTGTCTTTCCAACAAAATCATCGAGCCCGCAAGGATATTCACCCTCTTTATACGTTAATATTTTTGTTTTCTTATAGTAAAAAGGACTGATAGAATTTCCTGCCCTTGCTGATCTTCCTTTCTCTCTTAGTTCAAAGGCAATATCAGTTGCGTGTAATGGCTCCCGTGTATTTAAACTAATATTATATGCTATTAAAAACTCTCTTACACCGATAACAGTTGCACCGGAAGCAGCATTAAATTCTGCAGAACCGAAATCAGGTTTCCATTCAGGTTTTTTTAATTTTTCTTCAAGTGCTTCATACTCACCTTGTCTTATCACTGCAAGATTTTCTCTTTCCGGTGTTTGCGCAGATTTTTCATAAAGATAAACAGGTATATTTAATTCTTCACCAACTCGCTTTGCAACTTCTTTTGAAAGCTCAATACATTCTTCGGTTGTTATACCGCTAACAGGAACGAAGGGACAAACATCTGTTGCACCCATACGTGGATGAGTACCCGTATGCGTGCTCATATCAATAAGTTCTGCCGCTTTTTTTATTGAATTGAATGCTGCTTCTTTTACTCCTTTTGGATTTCCGATAAATGTTACAACGGTTCTGTTCATATCCGGACCCGGATCAACATCAAGCAACTTTACTCCCTCTACTTTTTCTATTTCATCTGTGATCTGTTTTATAATATCATTATCTCTTCCCTCGGAAAAGTTTGGAACGCATTCTATTAATATATCGGACATATTATCCTCTGATTTTTAGCTTAGGTGATAATTGAATAAATCATGAAAATTGAATAAAAAAATTACAGGTTTAAGGCTTCTTTTACAAGAAAATAAGGGTAGAAATGTATATATAAGTTGAATTATCTCCACATCAATTTTACAGAGGCAATGATACATTTAGAAATTGCACCGAATTAATACCGGTTTCTGAGACGGATTTCAATTCAATTTTGCTTAATTTTTTTATCACAATTTTTTTCTAATTAATTACAGGGATAGGAAATGAAAAGGCTAATCATGTTACTATTTGCCGGAGTTTTAATATTTACTTCGTGCAGTACAGAACAAAAAAATCCATTATTAGCAAAGTGGGATACTCCCTTTGAAACTCCGCCATTCGATAAAATTACAACAGAACATTATTTACCAGCATTCGAAAAGGCTATTAAAATACATAATGATGAGATTGATGAGATAACTAAAAACTCTGAGGAAGCAACATTTGCAAATACAATCGAGGCGCTGGACTATAGTGGTACATTGTTAAGAAGAGTAAGACGTGTTTTTTCTGCTATGAATGAATCGATGAGCAATGAACAAATGCAAATTATATCTAAAGAAGTATCGCCTATGCTCTCAAAGCACAACGATGATATCAATCTGAATGAGAACCTCTTCAGCAGGGTAAAAGAAGTTTATGAGATGAGGGAAAGTCTTGGGTTAGATACAGAACAGAATAAATTGTTAGAAAAATATTATAAGGAGTTTGTTCGCGGCGGTGCAAATCTTGAAGATAAATCGAAAGAAGAATTCAGAAAAATAAATGAAGAATTATCTGTACTTTCGGTCCAGTTTGGTGAAAATGTTTTAAAGGAAACAAACACATTTGAATTGGTTACTGATAATAAAGATGATCTTGAAGGCTTACCTGAAAACGTAATATCCGGTGCTTCCGAAACCGCTACAAACAAGGGTTATACCGGTAAGTGGGTTTTCACTATTCATAAGCCAAGTATGCTCCCCTTCCTGCAATACTCAGCCAAAAGAGATTTGAGAAAAAAGATCTACAGTGCGTACTTCTTAAAAGGTGATCACAATAATGAGATCGACAATAAAAAGATACTTTCCCGAATGGCATTGCTAAGGCTAAAAAGAGCCAACTTACTCGGTTATGAAACACACGCACATTATGTGCTGGAAGAACAGATGGCATCCAACCCGGTTAATGTTTATGCCTTGTTGGATAAATTATGGACTCCTGCCCTTAAAAGATCAATAAAGGAAAAAGAAGAAATGCAGGCAATCATTAATGCAGAAGGAAACAGTTTTGAACTTCAACCATGGGATTGGTGGTACTATGCAGATAAATTGAAAATGGCAAAATACGATATGGATGAAGAGAAATTAAGACCATACTTCAAACTCGAGAATGTCATCGATGGAGTTTTTGGATTAGCCACACGCTTATGGGGAATTCAATTTGAAGAAAGAGATGATATCTCAAAATACCATCCCGATGTTAAAACCTTCGAAGTGAAGGAAGCCGACGGATCTCATATTGGAATATTATATACAGATTATTTCCCTAGAGAAAGTAAACGTGCAGGTGCATGGATGGATGCTTTCCAGAAGCAATATAAAAAAGATGGGAAAATGATCTATCCGATTATTTACAATGTAGGTAACTTTTCAAAACCAACCGGAGATAAACCTGCATTGCTAAGTCTCGATGAAGTTCATACATTGTTCCATGAATTTGGTCATGCTTTGCATGGTTTACTTTCAGACTGCACGTACGAATTAATTTCAGGTACAGATACACCAAGGGATTTTGTTGAATTCCCATCCCAGGTAATGGAAAACTGGTCGATGCATCCTGATGTACTAAAATATTATGCAAAACATTATGAAACTGGGGAAGTAATTCCAATAGAATTGGTTGATAAAATTCAAAATGCAAGCTTATTCAACCAGGGTTTTGAAACTCTAGAATACCTTGCCGCTTCATATCTTGATATGGAATGGCATACTATAACCGATCCGGTTGAATATGATGCAATTAAATTTGAAAATGAATCGATGAGTAGGATTGAGTTGATCCCGGAAATTTTACCCCGTTACAGGAGTACTTATTTCAATCACATATTTTCAGGAAGTTATTCATCCGGTTATTACAGCTACATCTGGGCTGAAGTTCTGGATGCAGATGCATTTAATGCATTTGTACAAACAGGTGATGTATATAATGAAGAATATGCGGCTAAATATCGTAAATACATTTTGGCTTCAGGCGGAACGGATGATTCAATGGAACTTTACAAACAGTTCCGCGGACAGGATCCGGAAATTGCACCGTTATTAAAGAAAAGAGGACTGGAGTAGGCAAAATCTGACACAATTAATATTAATCAACTAATTTATGACAGAATTTAAGCAATACTCTAATTCCTGTGATAGATGGCTGAATTTTATAATTTTTTTTTACGCTCACTATAATAAATGTTCACAATGTGGATTATAATTTAAATGTTGCGAGGAAGGAGCTTGATGACATAACGCTTGAGAATTATTTTATTTCGGTAAGATATTCACTCAAGCGTTCCATTTTCTATTTGCTCATATTGCCGGTATCATTTTATTATTGGTCTGATTCGATTTCGACGTTGCAAGGATAATCTTAAGGTCAAATTGGCGATATAAATACATTTTAATCACGAGGTGAAACAACAACAGCAGTTCCATAACATAGAACTTCCGATACTCCACCCATCAATTCTGTCGCATCGTACCTGATTCCAATCACAGCGTTTGCTCCAAGTTCCTCTGCGTGAGATACCATCATATCAAAAGCCTCTCCCCGAGTTTTCTCACACAATTGAGTAAATAATGTAATATTGCCACCTATTATAGTATGCAGCATTCCACCTATCGTACCCAATAGTGAACGGGATCTTACCACAATACCACGAACAACACCAAGATGTTTTGAAACTTGATAACCATCTATTTCAAAAGTTGTAGTTGTCATTGATTTTTCCATCAGAACCTCCAACAAAAAAAATATTTTATATAATGTAAACAAATATTGAATACCAGGCTTACACTAGCATATAATTAAAATTAATATCTAGGCATAGCCAATTGAGCAATATTATTAATTAAACTCATACTCTTATTCTACTAAACCTTCCAAAAGGAACTTCCAACTAAATGGCTGCCACGTAAATGATGCTGTTATATTCTCTTCATCGAACTCTATCTCCACATCAAAATAAAACGGCTCGCCAACTTCCTGGAGATCTATAGTAAACTTTTTTTCATTTACCCACCTGCCTTTAAGGGCAAGCGTATTATTATCGGGCTTTATTCCCCATTTCACTTTTTCCGTGACGCGGTAAACGTTATCCAACCCAATCTTTAAATCTAAACTGGTTTCACCATGTTTTATAAATAAATTACAAACGTTTGTTTCATTAAACATCAAAGTGATTTCTGAAAATTCCATTTCATTTTTTTGAAAAATATATTTCTTGCCCGAAATCTTTTTGGCTATTTCAGGCAATGGCTGTGGAGAGTGAAACTCTGGTAGTTCTAATTCCCGGATTATCCATTTTATCCTTTTTTCTGCGGCAGGATTAGGAGGCAAAAGACCCGCCGAATTTACCGCTGGAATTATGTAATCGTTGGTTAGCTCTTGCCACATATAATTATCGGCACCAGTAAAAACAACTACCATATCGCGGTCAGGATAAACTGAAATGATCTGCCCGCCAAAACCTCTGGCGTGAAAACTTTCGTCCTCCTTTAACCACCACCAATATCCATAGCCACTATAAGTACTATCACTAAAGTCATCAAAATAGTTTTTAGTTGATTCCTCTACCCATTCCTTCGGAACGATTTGATAGTTTTCCCACATTCCTTTATTAAGATAAAGATATCCAAATTTTGCCATTGCTCTTGGAGTAAGCCAGAGTTTATCACCGCCGAAGTAAAAACCTTGCGGTCCTTTTTCCCAATGAACCGGTATTATCCCAAGCGGTTCGAAAAGATATTTGTTACTGAGCCCTAACAATCCCAGTCCACTGGATTTAGTTAATATGAGAGACATCGCATGTGTTAGTAAGGTACTATAAACAAATTGCTCCCCCGGGGCTGAGATCATGGGACGTTCAAATACTGCTTTGATCCAATCCTCTTCAGACATAATCTCGCTCATAATTGGTCCATTTTCATCCAGTTCTAAACCAGAGGACATGGTGAGAAGATTAACAAGACTAATTTCTTTTTTCAGAGAATCTGTTTCAGTCGGTAAATATTCGGGTAAAAAATTAATTACTTTCTGGTTTAGACTTTCAATAATTTTTTCCCTCAAAGCAATACCCACAATAGATGATATTATACTTTTGCTCACAGACTTTACATCATGCATCACATTCTCATTGTATGGATGAACGTAGCTTTCCAATACTGATCGCCCGTTACTTATAATAATAATACTCCTGATTTTTAGATCTTCTTCCTTTATTTTTTCCAGCATATCGGCAAGGAGTTCTGAGTCGATGCCTTGTTCTTCAGGTGTTGAAACCTTCCAATAATTCGTTAAGGTTTCTTCAAGAAGAGAGGTAGTAGCATACTGTGGATAAATATTCGCTAAACTACCGAGCACAAATATTGATAATGTGATTATAACAATATTAAACCACATAGAATGGTGGGCTAAATTTTTATCTCTCATACAAAAAAGATTCACTTTTTATTTTTTAAACTTATTCATTTTAGAAGTATCATTTTTTTTGTTTCAACAAAGCTTCCAGCGATCAGCTTGTATAAGTAAATTCCACTTGTTAACCCTCTTGCTTCATACTCAACTTCATATTTTCCTACTAATTTTTCTTCATTAACTAATACCGCAACTTCGTTTCCCAGTACATCGTAAATTTTTAGAGAGATAAAACTTTTTATCGGAACAGAATAAATAATTGTAGTCGAGGGATTAAATGGATTTGGGTAGTTCTGGTGCAATTGAAAACGTTCGGGAAGTAAATTTACCTCATCGCTATATGTTGAGTTGTCTATTGGCATCCAAACAGGATTAATCGCCGTTGCATCTGATGATGTGTTTGTAACACGTATTATATTCGTACCATCAGCGTTTATAGTATAGACCTCCCAATGCTGGTAAGCTGAAATGTCTGAGCTGTAGCAGATTCGTAAGCCATCTGGCGACCATCTCGGCATACCATCATAGCTATTGTTTATTGTTAATTGCTGTCTTCCCGTAGTATCTGAGTTCATTATACACAGTTCGTTATCATCATAACTTCCGTCACTTGAATAGCCAAAACTAATTTTATTTCCGTCAGGTGACCACGACGGGGACCATTCATCTCCGGTAGTGTTAGTAATTTGCCGAACATTAGTTCCATCTATATTACTTGTTAATATATCGCTCCCTTTAAGTCCAGGAGGACCCCAATCCCCTATATTAGTATATATAAATTTAGATCCGTCAGGTGACCATTTGGCTCCAAAACCTTCAACACCGGTATAATATTGATATGATCCATCGGCATCCATAATCCAGATTTCATTCTTAAAGTTCTGGTTGGGATATATTCGGGTAAACGCAATTTTGCTTCCGTCTGGAGACCAGGAGGGTTCACTATCAAATACATTACCCGTAGTTGTTAATCGAGTTAAGGCAGTTCCATCAAAATTAAATCTATAAATCGACCAGGTAGATTGATTGACATATCCAACCGCTGCAAGCTTTTGAGCATCCGGCGCCCAATCATGGTGATTGAGTCCGATCGATGCATTGATCAATCTTCTGCTATTGGTACCATCTTCATTAATAACATTTATCTGGTGAATTCCTTGTTGCATTGGTTGGTAACAATATGCGATGATCCAGTTATTTGTAACTTTGGAAATTATTTTTTGTGCTAGCAGAAAATTTCTAGCATTTGGCAATATCATTAGCAGAAAAATGAATGATATCAAAATCAAAATGTTTTTTGTCATAATATTTTTTCCTTCCTCATTTTAGTAACATCATCTTTTTTGTTTCAGTATAATCGCCCGCTTTCAATCGATAGAAATAAACACCACTTGCCAATCGTGTTCCATTAAAATTAGCTTCATAAATGCCCGGCACTTTATTTTCATTAGCTAGTGTATTTATTTCATTACCTAATACATCATAGATTCTTAACAATACGAAATCTTGTTTGGGGATATGATATGAAATTATGGTGTTTGAATTAAACGGATTTGGATGATTTTGCTCGAGCTTATAAGTGTCGGGGATTAAAACGTCACCTTCATTTGATTCCTTGAAGAAATTTTCCAGGATGAATTCAATATTTGTTCTCAAATGAATGAAATTATAACGATATGGCCTGCCGCTGATGAAAACAAATTGGCCACCTTCATTAGGTTCACACCAAACGCCAAGCCCACGCGGCACTCCAAATGAAGTGGTTTCTTCAAAAAGCAGTCTGCTTTCAGAGTGGCTAAATTCTGTATCAAAAATGGCGTTACCAGTTTGAACGCCTGTTATCTCATTGGATAGCAATCCGGCATATGCAGCAACACAATTTTGTATTGTTGAATTAGAATTTTCTCTCCATGAAATACCAAGATATTCCTGCAGGTCGGTATCCAAAAAATCCTGCCCCTGTCGTGTAAGCAGAATGAGATTCCCGCCTGCCTGCAGGTAAGTTAGAATTTGTGTTTGTTTCCAGCTGCTTAGGTCACCAGTATAATTATTACCTATCCAAATAATTGTTGAAAACTTGCTGAGGATTTCATTTGGAATTTTACCATGCCCCATAGGCACGGGTAATGTTGAGGGATACCCGCCGATGGGTGCATCAAAACAATCCCAAAATGAGATGGGTAATTCACCCCAAAAGGCATTATTATTATATGAGTACCTTATTTCCTGACCATAAACATCAAACGATACACCGTTAACCAATAAAATTCCCTGATCGAATGTAGGGTTAACAAATGGTTCCTTAATTAGTTTAAGAATCCAATTATTTTTATCTAACTCGATGCTGATCGGCTCGGATGGAACAGAGAATTGGAACGACTGTGTTTTCAGACTGTCCCATGCCACAAAATTTATTTCACCATTGGCAGTTGTAATTGTTATATCAATTGGCATCCAAAAAATATAATTATCTTGTTCTTGTTGAATTTCTATATTCACATCATAGTTAGATCCATTTTGATTCCAATCCCATGTATATGAATATGTTGGGTAATATTCCTCGTAGATCCATTGATGAAAGAATCGATCTAAATCCATTCCTGTTACCTGCTCACAAACCGCTTGAAAAGATTCCGTGGTAGACGTTCCGTAAATATGTGCAGGGTTTGTGCCATGCTCTATTAAAATATCGAAAAAGTTGTCATCTCCCACAACGCGCCTTAACATATGAAATACCCATGAGGCTTTTTGATATATTAAACCAGGATAAAACGGGCTATCGATGTCATCAACAAAATTTTCAAAATCCTCTACGTAGATTGTCCCTGCTCCAAAGTATAGGTTTTCATTCATTTGATAATCATTAGCCGTACCTGAACCATTAATATGTTCATGCCATAAAGCCTCTGAATAAACAGCAAGACCTTCACTAAGCCAGGTATGATGCCAGCTTTCATAGGTGACCATGTCGCCCCACCACTGATGAGCCAACTCATGTGCATATACCCATTCATTCCAGAAATGGAAGCTTGGTATCGTTTGATGTTCCATCGCCCCACCTTCTGTAAAATCAGCGTGCCCGTATTTTTCATCGATAAACGGATATTGACCAAATATTCCGGAGAAATACTCAAGCATATCTTTTACTTTCATGTTGATATCATAGTATTGCTCATAATTGCCGGGGAAAGTATAAAAATGGATTTTCATAATATCGTTACCGTTATTATAAACGTAATCATCATAGTGTACTTCGTAAGGATAAATTGCTAAAGATACAAGATAAGTGGCAATTGGGTATTTTTCGTGCCACCAGTAGGTTGTGTTATTCCCGGCCGTGGTTGTTACTATTAATGATCCGTTTGATGCGACTATTAAATTATTTGGTACGGTAACACGAATGTCGACTGAGTCTGCTTTGTCGGAGGGTACATCTTTACACGGCCACCAAACTCTTGCTCCCCAGGGCTGGCTGAAAGACCAGATCATGGGCTGACCTTCATGAGTATCGAAACCAAATCCCCATCCCAATTCTTCGGAATCCTGCGGGCGTCCATTGTAAGCTACGGTAATACTGAAGATCTCACCCTGCGCATACTCCCTATCCAGGTTAATCGAGAGGATATCGTTACTGTGTGTATTGTTAAGTTGGATCCCGGGAGAACCAGACATATGAAGATCTGTAATATTCATCCCATCCCAGAAATTCAATTCAACATAATCAAGAGTTGGAGAAAGAACTTCTCCTACAATTTCTACAATGCTTGTAAGTGTTGAGGTAACTGGGTCAGGTGTTAAATCAAGTGAATAATAGGTAATATCGAAGTCTTCTTGATTTTCAGTTATTTCTCCTTCACATTGCATTAATTGTTGAAGACGGTTTAGTTCGGTTTGGAAAAATTCATTACGGTAATTAATGTTTTGGTTAGATAATTGAGCAAAAGAAATATTCGATATACTTATCAGGATTAAAATGATTTTACGAAATTTCATAGGAGCTCCCATCTCTGTGACATATTAACAAATTAAAATTAATTTGAATTTGCCGATTCACTCCGGTTGTTCCGGGGAACCAGATTAGTAGCAAATGATAATGTTTTATAGTCATTTAATCTTCTTCTTTAATAATTTTTCACTAACAGGATACGAAAAGAATATTGATCAGATATTAACATTATATTTACCTCAACAGAATTAATTTCTTTGTATCAACAAAATCACCGGTTTGCATTCTATATATATAAGTTCCGCTTGTAACTTTGCTGCCGTATTCATTTGTACTTTTCCAGATTACTTCATGGTAACCGGCGTTAAGTTCTTCATTAACCAGCGTTTTAATCTTTTGCCCAAGCACGTTATATAAAATGATTTTAACATTTGCTGTCCCGGGTAGTTGGTAACTTATGGTTGTAGTTGGATTAAATGGATTAGGATAATTTTGATATAAAATAAAACTGCCCGGTCGACTATTAAGTAATGACGATTCCACTGTTGTAGGTATCATTACAGAAACTAAAAATGTTAGTGAAATAGCAAAACGGTCTGGCAGCTGATTAAAATGACTACCTGAATATGACTGAAATGTATATGGAATTTCTAACTGATCCAGCGAGTCGGCAAATGCTGTATTCATCGGGTAACATTCAAATTCATCGTACGTTCCGCAATCGAAATATATTGTTAAATTAGCGTTGGGAGAAAGTTGTGAAGCGAGCACAGTGGGATTATGTTGCTGCCATTTTACCATAACAGAATCTATAATATCTCCACTGCTGTTAAGAGGAAAATCAACATAGAAAGGAGGATTAGTCATATTTGGAGAAAAAGCTCCAGCCCAGCCAAATATAGAAATAGAAAAAACACCTGCATTAGGATTAAAATTATACGGGGGTGAACCACCATTTTCTGCCAGGACATGCGGACGCCAAACTTCCACTCCTACGTTCAAGTCCGGTGTCCCGCTGTGGGCTGCAACTACTCCAAAAATATCAGGATGCTTTAGTGCTAATTTCATACTACTATAAGCACCCCAGGAATGTCCCATAATACTTCGACTTTCGGGTGAAGGAATCGTCCTGTAATTTGCATCGATGAATTCAACAACATCATAAGCACCATAATCTTCAAAGTTCCCATTCAATTCAGAGTTTGTATAGAACCCACCATAATAAGGACCGCCTGTTCCGTCTGGCTGAACAAAAATAACCGGGGATATAACACCGCTTCCAATCAAATTATCTAAAATACCATGGATATATTGATAACTGCCAAATCCCCCGCCATGAAGAAAATAAACAACAGGATAATCCGTTGAACCACCAGGATCATAACCCTCAGGAAGATAGACATATACCGATCTGTTTTCTTCTAAAGAGTTACTATAAAATGATGTGAATTCAACGATTCCCTGTGTATATGAATTCACCGGATATATAAAAAACAGGATAAAAATAACTTTATACACTTTCTCTTCCTTAAAAGATTATTGTCTTTGTCACAAATTGCACTACTAAAAATTTTTGTAAAATGAACTGTTTATTTTAAAAACAACATCTTCTTGCATTGTGAATTGGTTTCTGTTTGGATTCTATATAAATATACACCTGAACCAACCACCTTACCGGAATTATCCGTCCCGTCCCAGACAATTGAATGTAATCCTGCTGATTGATATTCAAAGACCAATGTTATTACTTCCTTTCCCATAATATTATATATCTTTAAAACTACTTCCGTGCTTAGAGGAATATCATACTGTATAGTTGTTATAGGATTGAACGGATTTGGGTAATTTTGGAATAATCTAAATCCCTTTAATACCTCTCCCCCTGAATCAACGGAATCAATTCCGGTTGAAATTTCAGGTTTCCAATCCGGTTGAATATTATGGACAGCTAAATTATTTGTTAATCTTTTTTCGTTGCTGCCATCAGCATTCATGATATAAATCTCAAAATTTCCATCTCTCCCCGAAACAAACGCGATGTAATCACCATCAGGAGACCAGTCAGGACCTGCATCGAAACCCGGGCTGTTAGTTAATCTTGTTTGTTCTGTCCCTTCTTTTTTCATTTTATAAATTTCCACATTACCAACACGATCAGACTGAAATACTAACCAGTTTCCATCGGGAGACCAGGAAGGCCATAAATCATCAGCATCGTTATCGGTAAGTTTTAACAAGCCGGAACCATCATCACTCATTAAATAGATTTCAAAATCGCCATCCTGCTGAGATGCATATACAATTTGAGAACCATCCGGTGACCACTCACCCCCCAATCCATCTTCTACAATTCTATGTATATTGGTGCCATCAGCATTCATTTTCCAAATTTCTGCATTGAAAATCGGCGGATACTCCCTTGAGAAGATTATTTGTGATCCATCGGGTGACCAGTGAGGAGAGCTATCGAATACTCCTGCAGTATTAGTTAACCGAACTATATCACTACCATTTGCATTCATACTGAAAATTGACCAGGTGTTCAAATTGTCATAGTGAGTATAAAAAGCGATTTCTGTTGCATCTGGTGACCAAGCAGGTCCGGCATCACGACCGGGACGATTGGTTAATCTCTGCAATCCCGTTCCATCATCAAGGATAATATATATTTCATTATTGTCATTGGGTGGTGTATTAGAAAAGGCAATTACACCGGAATTAAAAGTATCACCAGAACCAGCAGTTTGTGAGTTTGATATAAATGGAAGGAATAAAATTGATAAGCTAATAATAAATACCAACCCAGTGTATGTAATGGCTGTTTTTTTCATGATATTCACTCCTCTTTATATAAACTCATAAATAACTGTTTTTACAAAAGGCATTAAATTATTTTATTAAAACCATCTTATGAGATTCAACATAATTTGCCGCTTCAATTCGGTATAAATAAATTCCACTTGCTAATTCGCTTGCTTCAAACTCAACCTTATATTCGCCTACAGGTTTAACTTCATCAACCAACGTTGCAACTTCATCTCCTAATAAATCATACACTTTAAGTGATACAAAACTTCTCTGCGGAATAGAATATGTTATCTTTGTTATTGGATTGAACGGATTTGGATAATTTTGATAAAGTTGAAATGATACGGGGCTCTCAACATTTTTTTCATCATTAACATCTGTAATTAAATTGTACACAACCTGTGCATCTACCCAATAAGGATTGTAGCCCAGATCTCCGGTTTTCCAGGCATTAAAAAAGAAGTACAAACCATCCGGTGATATGTATGGGGCAGCATCATCCTGGTCAGAATTGATATCAGGACCCAAATTAATCGGATCATTCCAGGTTCTGTCTAGATTTCGCGAGCTTATGTATATATCGTGAAACCCGTATCCGCCGGGTCTGTTAGACAAGAAAATCAAAAATCGTTCATCAGGATCTATAAAGGGGTTAAACTCGTTACCTGAAGTGTTTACCGGCATCCCGATATTTTCAGGCATGGTATACTGGCCACTAACGTAACTGGTTCTGTAAATATCAGGCGGGGTGCTTCCGTTATTCGCCCATATTTCAAAATAAATTGTCTTGTCACTTGTCATTGAAAACTGCCATCCCGTTCCCGAATTAGGGGGTAGTGGAATATTCAGAGGTAGCGGTTGAGACCATCCGATAGGCGTACGTGTAACATAAAATATGAATCCTCCCGGTCTATGTGATATGAAGTATAAAGTATCTCCACTCTCCGAATAATAGGGATTGTTCTCACCATAATTTAAATCAGCAAAAGGTGGATTTTGCATTTGAGTCCATTGAGTATCTTCAACTTCAACAAATGCCAGTTCAATTCTCTGATAAGT
>JBATTD010000004.1:0-3270 GCA_049670345.1 Ignavibacteriaceae bacterium | reverse complement strand
GGTATAGATTATCTTAGAAGAGAAAATCGTCAATCCGGTAAAAACAGTGATTTTATTGAAAAGTCATTAAGTAATTTACCAGGAGGTGTTACTATATTTCTCTCTCACAGACCACAAGCAGTTCTTGAAGCGGACAGCGCCGGTGTGGAACTTATGCTGAGCGGACATACGCATGGCGGCCAGATCTGGCCATTTGATTATTTAGTGCAAAGCAATTCCCCATTTCTTGAAGGACTATACGAAATTGAAAATATGTCTTTAATTGTCTCAAGAGGGGCAGGGACTTGGGGGCCTCGCATGCGACTGTGGCAACCTGGGGAAATTCTTCATATCACTCTTCGAAAAGGGAAAAAGAAATAAATTTCCTAAAAAGGCGTTAAAGCCGTAGGGAGAACGAGAAATTGGTATAACCAGCAAATCAACGCGGACGCCGTATAGTAAGTGGCATTTCCGCCAAAAAGACGGCGGGCTGTGTGTAGTTCTTAAATACTGTGAAATAAATAAGCATTGCTGTTTGGCAGTGTACAAATAAACTAAATTGTTGCAACCGGCTTGTGTTGTGCAATTTACAAACCGGTTGCTAAATTATTGGTGTTGTACTTTTAATCGGCATTCTTGTGTTGGGGCGCCGGTTATTTGCAACACCGTTAGCTTGCGTTAAATTTTGTAAAGAAAATGCTTAAGGACAAATGATGATTAAAGATAAAAATGTTACTATAATGTTATTATAAGTTTGGTAAGTATTGACGGATAAATGTGTTACAAAGTTTTTGAACAGTTTAAAATAAAAAAGCCCCGATAATTCGGGGCTTTCAATTATTGATTAAATCGGCTTAATGTTTTAGCCGAGATACGATTTCAATTTAAAGCTTCTTTTTGAGTGTCTTAAGTTTCTCAGAGCTTTTTCTTTAATCTGTCTTACTCGTTCGCGGGTAAGACTGAATCTTTCACCAATCTCTTCTAAAGTTGCAGAATGATCTCCTTCAATACCGAAGTACAACTTAATAACTTCAGCTTCTCTTTCAGTAAGAGAAGAAAGAACATTAGTCACTTCGTTTTTAAGTGATTCTTTCATCAGATCTTTGTCCGGTAAGGGCTGATGTTCATTTGGTAAAACATCCATCAGACTATTTTTGTTTTCATCACCTGCTTTTAAAGGTGCATCCATTGAAACATGACGACCTGATATTTGAAGAGCATAAGCTACCTCGTCGGTTGTCATATCAAGAATTTTCGCAAGCTCATCGGTAGTGGGTTTTCTTTCAAACTCCTGTTCCAAATCTCTGAATGCCTTGCTGATCTTTGTGAGATTACCCACACGGTTTAGCGGTAAACGAACCACTCTTGATTGATCTGCAATAGCTTGCATAATGGACTGTCTTACCCACCATACTGCATACGAAATAAATTTAAACCCTCTTGTCTCATCGAATCTTTGTGCTGCTTTTATAAGACCAATATTGCCTTCGTTTATAAGATCTCCGAGTGATAAGCCCTGGTTTTGAAATTGTTTTGCAACCGAGACTACAAATCTCAGGTTTGCCTTTACTAATTGTTCCTTGGCTTTTTCATCACCCTTCTTAATCTTTACGGCTAGATCTATCTCCTGGTCCGGAGTTAAAAGATCAACCTTTCCGATTTCCTGCAGATACTGATCTAATGATTTACTTTCGCGGTTAGTGAATTGCTTTGTTATCTTCAATCTGACCACTCCATATTTTTGAACGTGAATAAAAATAGATTAATTAAATTTGTTAGTACAGATTCTCCCCGTATACCTAAATTAAAACTGTTTAATATAATAAAATTATTTGATGAATGTAATAGAAAAAGGATTCCCATATTCAATTATATTTCGAATTTTTCTCCCGAAACTGGAAAATGTACATTTCTATAGCCCAATGTGACTAATTTTTCTCTCAAAACAAGGGATTGCTTTTCTTCACCATGCACCAGGAAGATATTTTTTAGCTTTTCTTTTTGATTTAGACGTATATAATCGATTAATTCTTTCTGATCTGCATGCGCGCTGAAGTAGTCCATTATTTTTACCCTGCAATTAATAACGTGTTTTTCACCAAAAATGTTCACTTCCTTTGCACCGTCCATAATTTTTCTTGCCAGTGTATGTTCGGCGGCATAACCGACAAAAAGCACAAGGTTTTTTGGATTGCCCACATTATTTTTTAAATGATGTAAAATTCTTCCACCCTCAGCCATTCCCGAAGCAGAAATGATTATCATCGCACCCTTTTTTTCGTTTAATTCTTTTGACGAATTAACATCACTAACATATTCTAATCTTGCAAATCCAAAAGGGTCTTCACCATTAACGAGAAACATTCTGTTTATTTCTCTATCAAAACATTCCGGATGAGAACGAAAAACATTTGTTGCACTTACCGCCAAAGGGCTGTCAACATAAATAGGTATTTCAGGTATCCTGTTTTGATCGAATAATTTGTGAAGCATATAAACCAGTAATTGAGTTCTTCCAACAGCAAATGCCGGGATGATTATCTTGCCGCCGTCTTTAGTACATTGCCTTACTACTTTTGCAAGCTCTTCTTCCACATCTTCCACAGGAGGATGTAAACGGTTACCGTAAGTACTTTCCATAATTATTGCATCAAGGTCGCGCAGCTTATTGGGTGTTCTGATTACGGGCATTACAGGGCGACCGACATCTCCTGTAAAACCAAGCCGTAGTTTTCTTCCGTCGTTCTCCTCAATCTCCAGGAGAATACTTGCCGAACCAAGAATATGTCCCGCATCTCTAAAAGTAACATTAATCCCGGGGAAAAGTTGGATCTTTCGGTTGTATTGTACGCCGATAAAATTCTGCATTGCTGTTTCAACATCTTCAAGTGTGTACAGCGGTTCAATCGGCTCCTCATTTTTCTTCTTTCTTCTTTTGTTTATCCATTCAATATCTCTTTCCTGCAGGTATGCAGAATCGCGAAGCATTATCTGGCAAAGATCAACGGTTGCACCTGTTGCATAAATGCATCCCCCAAAACCGTTCCTTACAAGGTTTGGTATGTTTCCGCTGTGATCGATATGAGCATGCGAAAGTATCATTAAATCAATCTCAGCCGGATCAAAATGAAAGTTTTTGTTTTTTTCGTAAGTGTCTTTACGGCGCCCTTGAAAAAGTCCGCATTCAAGAAGGATTTTTTTACCGTTTATAAACAATAAGTGTTGTGAACCCGTAACTGTCCTCGCGCCCCCGATGAACTGTATCCTCAAATTTTTTCCCTATTATGATAA
>JBATTD010000003.1:0-2385 GCA_049670345.1 Ignavibacteriaceae bacterium | reverse complement strand
TTTTCTTTTTACAAATGCAGGTCCAAATTCATAACTATTATAGAATTCTTCAGCAGAAATATTTACTGGTCCAACATATGCAACGATATCCTGATTATATGTATCAGGCGTAGTTACTTGTGACTTTATGCTATCTTGAAACGGATATGTGTTAGTGAAAAATATTATTACTCCTAAAAAGGAAAGTTTAACCTTTAAAGAAGTTTGAAAATATTTTATCAATTGGTTTAATATCCTTAAAACTTAAAATCTAATGAAAACATATGGACGTTTTGCAATCTTCCAAAATCACGAAAAGCATAATCAAATTGAAATATAGTGTCACTAAAAAGCAAAGTTGAATTAACACCAACCCCCAGAGACAACCCACCTTCCCCATCTGCTAAGAATAGAGCATTATAGCCTCCTCTTATCATTAAAAACTCCATAAACGCGAATTCACCTCCGATGTTTAAACTTTCATAATCATTATTAGGATGAATTGCATCTAATGTAGCAGTAAATCTGTAAGTATCATTTTGAATAGCATTGGTAGATAAACCCAGCCTGAATATGAGGGGAAGATCCCAGGAATCTAATTCTATGTTTGTCGGAATTCTATCATTCGAACCTTCTTTACCTTCATCGATCCTGATGAAGTTTCTTGTATCACGACCCTCAAGTTTCATAGCTGTCCCAAAATTTGAAATTGAAGCACCGATAACCATTCCTCCAAGAATATCAGTCCTAAATAATGTCCCAGCATCTATTGCGAAACCTTGTGCCGTCATATGCCAGATTTTTTCCTGTACATATTTAAACGTGAACCCTAACGAAAACCGGTCTGTTAAGTTTCTCGCATAGCTTAAACCAAATGAGATATCACCTGCGCTAAAAAATTCGCCGGTACCTTCAGGCTTTTCAACTGTTCTAACGACCATATCATCCATAGAAAGAGATGTAAAACTTAAGCCAAGGGTCCCAAATTCGCCCAGTGGAAGAACTAATCCGGCAAAATTAAATCTTGTATCTCCAATCCACTCCATGTTTGCTAATTGAAAATCATATTTACCTATCGTAGATATTCCACCAACATTCCAGTATAACGCCGAAGCATCGTTTGCTAGACTAACAAACGCCCCCCCCATACCAACAGCTGCAGCTCCAACAGGGATTTCTAAAAATGTGGCTGAGGTTGTTGCTACTTTTGAGACATTAGTATTTTGTCCCATTAAACAAAATGGTATTAATATGATTAAGAATATACTCCTTATTACGATATTCAACATTTTAACCTCTTGAGCAATATTTTAAAGTAAGCCTTCATTTAATTATTGCAAAACGTCCTATCTTTTCTCCTATTCCTGGTGCATCAACGTGAAAAACATAAATTCCATAGGCTATGTCCATCCCGTCTTTCGAAACTAAATTCCAGGCTTCCTGTCCATCACTAATTGTACTATTGTGCTCTATAGTTTGCACTAACTTGCCACTCATACTATAAACTCTAATTGTACATTCATTTGGCAAATGAATGAAGAATATCCTTCTCTCTCCTCTTCCAACCGTATTTGATAATGGTTCCCAGGATGCCGCTCCCGTATAGGGATTTGGAACAACTGCTATTTTATCCATTTCCGATTGTGCTTTGGATAAGTCAAAATTCTGACCCTGGGTTATAAACTCAAAATACTCCCCGGTTCTGAAAGGCTTCGTCGTAATAATTTTATATACATCCCCTGCCTGAGGTGGCAGTTGATCTTCATCAGCCATGGTTGTATCCCTTACCAACGTCATAGACCAGCTAATTCCCGCTGGGGGCCAAGTCTCGGCTGGTTTCCCTGCAGAGTCTCCGATTATAATAAATATAGCATCTCCTTTAGCAGAATCGGGATCAACATCAAAAAGTTCATTTTGATTTACATCTCTGAAAATAAACTGAAAGTGGTCAATATCTTCAGTAATATTTTTTACAACCACATTAGAGGGAATGGGCTGAAAAAAGACGCCAGCAATAAATGAAGTATCACCTTGTCCCGGTGCTGTAAATAATATTTCAAAATCTGCCGGATAATCAACACGTTTACCACTATAGGCTGCATTAAATCTGGAATCAAACCCTAACTGTATAACATAATTGCTGTTACCTTCTTTCCATTCACTTTTATCTCCATCAATTCCTGTGTTTAGATCACTCAGTATGTCCATTGAAAATCCATCGGTAATTTTTGTTTGATCATCAGCTCCCTGGATTTGCTTTAGGTTAATCAATGTATCTCCTTCGGTATAATCTATCAGGGAATAATACGGATGAGAATTGTTATGGTATTTTGTTGAGTCTTCAAATTCCAATCTGTAGGTATGGAAGTTCCTCACCGAGTCCGGATCCAGAATTGTTACAGAAAC
>JBATTD010000002.1:0-1550 GCA_049670345.1 Ignavibacteriaceae bacterium | reverse complement strand
GATTACTACAAAGGTAAATTTGATATGGGCTGGGATAATGCGAGAGAGATAATCCACGCAAAACAGCTTGAGATGGGTGTTATTCCTGAAGAAACAGAAATATCGCCGCGCATTCCGGAAATTCCTGCCTGGGAAAGTTTAAATGCCCAGGAAAAGAAACTTTATGCAAGACAGATGGAAGTATTTGCGGCAATGCTCACTCACGTTGATGAACAGATTGGAAGAATGATTGAAGCTCTGAAGCGAACCGGACAGTATGATAACACAATCATTTTTGTAACTGCAGATAATGGATCCAGTGGTGAAGGTGGCTTAGCAGGAACATTTAATGAAACTTACGTTCTTAACGGATTACAAACACCTTTCGATGCTAATATGTCACACTACGATGATTGGGGTGGACCAAATACTTATCCTCACTTCCACGCAGGATGGGCAATGGCAGGTAATACTCCGTTTAAATATTTCAAACAGATTGTTCACAATGGCGGAATTGCAGATGCATTAGTCATCAGCTGGCCCAAGGGAATTAAATCAAAGGGTGAAGTTAGAAACCAATATCATCACATAACCGATATTGGTGCAACTATACTTGATGTTACAGGCACACCATTCTTTGAAGAGATAGATGGTCATAAGCAAATGAGTCTTGATGGCAGGAGTATGAAATATTCATTTGATAATAATGATGCGCCCACAAATCATCCTGAACAGTATTACGAGTTATTCGGCAACAGAGCAATATACACGGATGGCTGGAAAGCAGTCACAATTCATGCTAATCGGATGCCGTGGGATCTCAACAGAACAGCTCCATTTGATAGTGATGTTTGGGAACTATACCATATTGATGAAGATTTTTCCGAATCACACAACGTTGCAGATCAATATCCCGAAAAGCTTGAGGAGCTTAAAGCAAGATGGGAAGAGCTTGCGTGGGAAAACAATGTATTTCCTTTGTATGATGATATGATCCAAAGAATAGCAAAACAGCAGGGAAGACTATTTGGAGATAGAAAGGTATTCACATACTACTACCCGGGGGCACAACGTATTGCAGAAAAAGCTTCCGTGCCTGTTAAAGGTAAATCACACACAATTGAAACGACACTTAATCTTACAGGAAAAGAAGAGGGTGTAATAGTTGCCTGCGGTGGTTTTACAGGCGGCTATACTTTGTTCATTAAAAATAACAAGCTGTATTACGATTACAATTACTATCACGGTTTGTATTACTCTATGGAATCCCCATCATTACCAACGGGTAAAGTTGATATTAAATTCAATTTTATTGAGACGGGCGGAAAAACCAAAGGATTGCCCGGAGGCAAAGGTGAACTATATATTAATGGCATTAAGGTTGACGAAACAGATTTTCCCGATATGCATGTATCAACATTTTCACTTTCAGAAACTTTTGATGTAGGAGTTGATAATGGAACACCTGTAAGTAACAAATATAGAATTACCAACCATTATCCGTACACGGGTGAATTGGATAAAGTGGTTGTAACGCTAACTGAATAGATTTCAGTTAAGATATATATATG
>JBATTD010000001.1:0-5047 GCA_049670345.1 Ignavibacteriaceae bacterium | reverse complement strand
TAATAATGAATAGTATAATAGATGCCCAAGGCGGAGTAGTAAAGAAAAGACCTTTTATTAAATAATTTGTGCACATTCAAAAATTTTTAACTTATAAGATTGAGCATGAAACTAAATCTTGGATGCGGTAAAGATATTAAAGATGGATATGTTAATCTTGACGTTGTTGATTATGGTGGAAATCAAATCCACGATTTGAATAAATTTCCATATCCGTTTGATGATAATGCTTTTGATGAAGTTTTTGCTTCACACATTTTAGAGCATTTAAATAATTTTCACGATTATATTTCAGAGATTTACAGAATACTTAAGCCTGATGGATTGCTCATAGTTTATGCTCCTTTCTTTCTTAATACAAAATACTTTGGTGAGCCCGACCATAAAATTCCTTTTTCCATCCGCACCTTTGATAATTATGAATTCTTAGGTAACCGTAGGTTAAAGTTTTATGAAAAATGGAAATTGGATCATCGCACAAACTATGAAGGTAAAGCACAGTTTGAGGTTGTTGAAAGAAAATTCATCACATCGCATTTTGCCGCATTAAAGTGGATGGATTTTATAGTAAACATTGAGCCTGTAATTTATGAGCGATTCTTCTCAGGAATTTTTTCACCGGAAGAAGTTTATTTTAAACTTAGGGCAATTAAATAGAATCTAAACGAAATGGACTTAGTGGGAATTTCCTATTTCCATTTTGACGATCTTGTCCGGCCCGTCGACATTAAGTGCACAAAGATCTACCAGGATTCGTTTTTTATCTTTATCCCCTTAATAATTATCAGAGCCCAAGGCAACGGCTATCCACATTTTCTGATTGCTAATAATATTTCTTATTTAGAGTTACTTAAATTTCATTTTTACTACTAATAAAAATTACTAAATTTGCCTTTCAAATAATAAGGAAAGAAAATTATGAAACAATTACAGAAATTAATTCTACCCTTACTTGTAATAAGCATCATAGCTATTGTTTATGTTGTTTATTTCTCCGCGGAAGGGCTCGGTTCCTTCTCGGATTTTGACGTAAACAACAGCGCCAGTAAGGATATTAAAGTACAGGTTCTTCAGGATAGAGGCATCAACAACAATGCGTTTTATGTAGCAGATAAAACCGGGAAAATTGTGATGGTTCAAACCGATCATCTTCCGCCAGGAATTGAATCTGCCCAAACTGTAGTGCTGCGAGGACATCTTAATAAAGATTCTTTTCACGCACATGAAATACTACTTGATTAAAGTAAATGAATAAATTTGAACTTGTATCAAATTATAGTCCCACCGGCGATCAACCGGAAGCAATAAAACAACTTGTTAATGGATTAAAAAACGGCGATAAATTTCAAACACTTCTTGGTGTTACCGGAAGCGGGAAAACTTTTACAATCTCAAATGTAATTAATGAAGTTAACAAACCAACTCTTATAATATCCCACAACAAAACTCTTGCTGCACAGCTTTACTCTGAATTCAAAGGGTTCTTCCCTAACAATGCAGTAGAATTTTTCATCAGCTATTACGATTACTATCAACCCGAAGCTTATGTTGTTAAAAGTGATCTTTATATAGAAAAAGATTTTTCAATAAATGAAGAGATAGACCGCCTGCGTTTAAAAGCAACCACTTCGTTAATTGAAGGAAGTTCCGATGTAATTGTAGTAGCAAGTGTTAGCTGTATTTACGGAATCGGTGCCCCCCAGGAATATGCAAAACAAATCATTTTTATAAGAAAAGGTGAACGCGTTGACAGGAAAAAACTGTTGCGCAATTTGATTGATATTCATTTTGTAAGAAACGATGTTGAATTTACTCGGGGCACTTTTCGGGCAAGGGGCGATGTTGTTGAGATCATTCCTGCATACCAATACGAAGAAGCTTTGCGAATTGAGTTTTGGGATGATGAAATAGAACGGCTTTCGATTATTGATTCACAAACCGGTGTAGTTATACGGGAAGTTGAATCGGCACCTGTATATCCCGCCAAGTATTTTGTTACAGACAGAAGCAGGTTACAAAAAGCAATATACAGTATCGAGGATGAACTTAAAGAACGGCTGGACTATTTCAGGAAAGAAGAGAAGTACGTTGAAGCACAGCGCATTGAACAGCGTACGCGTTTTGATATCGAAATGATTAAAGAAATTGGATACTGTGGCGGTATCGAAAATTACTCGCGACATATGGATGGCAGGGAACCCGGCTCAAGACCATACACACTTCTCGATTACTTCCCGGATGATTTCCTGTTGGTGATTGATGAATCTCACGCTACTATGCCTCAGCTAAGGGCAATGTATAACGGAGATAGAAAAAGAAAGGAGAACCTCGTTGAATATGGATTTCGTCTTCCATCCGCGCTGGATAACAGACCGATGAAATTTGAAGAGTTTAATGCAAAGTTAAACCAGGCGATTTTCATTAGTGCAACACCTTCCGATTACGAATTAGAAAAAAGCAACGGTGTTATAGTTGAGCAGATAATTCGTCCTACCGGACTACTTGATCCGCCAATTGAAGTAAGACCTATTACCGGACAGATTGATGATCTTATTGGAGAGATACGCGAAAGAGTAACGCGGAAAGAGAGAACACTTGTAACAACTCTAACAAAAAAGATGGCAGAAGACCTTGCAGATTATTTGGATAAAATTGGAATACTTGTTCGCTACATTCACAGCGATATTGATTCTTTGGAAAGAGTTGCGATACTTCGTGATCTGAGGCTTGGGGAGTTCGATGTTTTGGTTGGTGTTAATTTGTTACGCGAAGGATTGGATCTGCCGGAGGTTTCGCTGGTTGCAATAATAGATGCCGATAAGGAAGGATTTCTCAGAAGTGAAAGATCGTTAATGCAAACTGCCGGGAGAACCGCTCGAAATGTAAACGGCATAGTTATTATGTATGCCGATGTAATTACACAATCGATGCAGAAGACAATAAGAGAAACAACCCGGCGAAGAAAATTACAAAAAGCGTATAATGAGAAGAATAAAATTGTTCCTGCAACGATTTATAAAAGTGTTGAAGAAATAATGAATTCAACTTCCATCGCAGATGTTAGAAAGAGAAATGAAAAAGAAGATTACGGATTTTCTAAAGTAGCAGAACCAATTCTTAAATATATGGATGATGATCAGAAGCAGGACTTGATTGAGCAATTACGCGAGCAAATGCACGCAGCAGCTAAAGACCTTGAGTTTGAAAAGGCAGCCTCGCTTCGGGATGAGATACAAAAATTAGAAAAAATGGTGAAATCCTGATGTCATAAACTTACTTTTTCCTCAGCATAATCTTCTGATGTTTCATAAACTCTTACAGTAATATACTGGATGTTTTTCGGAAGGTTGCTCTTTATAATTTTATCGGAGATATATTTACATATGTTTTCTACAGTGGATTCAAAATTCACAACAACTTTTTTTGAGTTTAGCTTCTCTAAAAATTCAAGTGATAATTTGTCATCATCCTTTACCATAAATGCGTGATAAAGCTTATCAATGATTGGGGCTATTATCTTCTCCACATCATAAAAATCAATTACCATGCCCTGCTCATCCAGCTCGCCCTCAAATTTAACAATCATCTTATATGAATGCCCGTGAATATTTTTACACAAACCAAAATGTTCGGGTAAACGATGACCCATTTCCCAGTGGAATTCTTTTGCTGTCTTCATCACACCCCTTTTGTTTCCGGATGCCAGATATATTTATGCATTTGCAATTGATATCGCACATCAAGTTTATCTTCAATTATCCAGTTGACCAAAGAAACCGGTTCAAGTTCATCAAAAACTACTGAAAATAAAATTTCACTTTTATCCTGCAAATCATACCTGGAAATTATTTCCTTCGACCAATCATAATCTTCCCTGTTTCCAATCACAAATTTCAGTTCATCTTTTGGTTTAAGAAAATTAATGTTCTCATACAGATTTTTCTTTTCCATTTTGCTCGAAGGACATTTTAAATCCATAACTATCATAACTCTCTCATCAATATCTTTTATTGATAAGCTCCCCCCGGTTTCCAGCATTACATCAAATCCCTCATCACACAATTTCTTCATTAAATCCATACTCTCTTTCTGAACGAGCGGTTCACCACCTGTTACCTCTACCAAATTACAATTGTATTTCTTGACCTCATTTAAGATTTCCTCTGTGGATTTGTCTTCACCCTCGTAAAAAGCATATTCTGTGTCGCAATAAGTACACCTTAAATTGCAATAAGTTAATCGTACAAAAACGCAAGGCAAACCGGATTTTGAACTTTCTCCCTGAATTGAATGATATATTTCGTTTACTTTTAACATAATAATCTTTTTCTTTTCGGTCATTCTGAATCCGCCCGTCCGGCAGGCGGGTTTATTTCAGAATCTCATCTACAGACGGGGATCCTGAAACAAGCCTGCCTATCGGCAGATAGGTTCAGGATGACATTATTGGGAACTAGAATGTTGGTTTTGCTTTAAAACCCTATATTTTGAGGGTGAAAATTACTTAACATAAGGTTGACTTCAAACCCCTAAAACGCTATATTTGTGCTCGTTTTTAAAGATAATAAGATAAGGATAGATATTTAATGGCAAATCATAAATCTGCAAAGAAAAGAATTCGTTCGAATGAAAAGAAACGAGTGATGAATAAATTAACTTCTTCAAGAATTAAATCTACTATGAAGAAAGTTTTAGGGACAGAAAAATTTGAAGATGCTGAAAAGAATTATAAAGAAGCAGTTGCTTTATTAGATAAAAGTGCAACACGCGGAAGAATTCACAGGAACAATGCTGCACGTAAAAAATCTCAGCTTACAAAACACGTAAACAGTTTACAACCAACTGAAAAGGGAACTAAAGAATAAGCTCTAATAAATATTTGTTTTATAAGAAACGGCTCTTCAGAAATGGAGAGCCTTTTTTTATTAAAGTCTTCTATTATTTCTTCCACTAAAAATAATTATTGTTGTTTTTGATCTTCCCCATAAATTTTCATCGCAATTTCATTCATCTCTTTTAGTACCTCCTGTGTATTAAAGCCCATTAC